>CAYXTT010000009.1:0-15615 GCA_964468545.1 Candidatus Woesearchaeota archaeon | reverse complement strand
TCTTTCCATCATTAAGATAAGCCCCGCTGACAGGAGAACTCAAACTAATTGTCGGGGCAATCGACGAAGAACTTGTTGGTTATACTGGATTCGCAGGAGCCAACGAACCAACATCTCTTGAAAATCGACCATCCTCACTCACAAAACTTCCACTCGCATTAATTTTTATCGGAGCGATTAGTATCTTAATCGTCCTCGTCTTCATCGAAAGACGCCTATCTAAAAAGAAGACCTAAATTCATTCCCAAATTTATCCTTATCTCCATCAATTTGTTGCCTACCAATATCTTTCACTCCAGTAACCTCTCCCTGCGCCTCAACCTTCTTGCCTTCTAATTCCATTAACTCTCTCTCCTCTCTTGCCAACTTCAACTTGGCTTCATAAATCTTAAATTTTTTCACCTTTTCCTCTTTTATCTTCTTAATTTTCTCCTCGGTTTCCTTCACTTTTTTTTCCGTACCTACCAACTCCTTGTCCTCATCATCCAAAACTATTTTCTTGACTCTTCTACGACGAGAAATAACAACAATAAAAACAAGTAAAAACAACAAAGCGACAAACCCGCCCACAGAAAAAAACCAATTAAAAGAACCATTCTCGCCAAAAAACAAAAAACCCCCAGTCATCAAAACACTTTTATTCCCAACTTCAGAAACATTATCCTCCTCAATAACACCCATACTCTCATTAGTTTCATTAATCTCGTTAACGGTCAACTCTTCAACGTCAACAATCTCTGGCACAACCACACTCGCCGAAGCGAAACATCGTCCAACCGTGCAATCAATATCTATTCCATTATCAAATTCCGTCCCATTAACTTCCTCTTCAAAAGAATCCGGTATTCCTTTATACCAAACAGTAATTTTATAAGGAGATGCCAATGAAAAAAATGTCTTCGTCGTAAAAATACCTGCTTCATCACTAACCCCAGAATCATCATTCAAACGATACCCATCATCAACATCCCAAATAATAACCGAAGCCCTCGTTTCTGGCTCAGGCGTCATAACCCTAATCGGTCCATTCATCGACGACGCGAAACCAATCAAAAACAAAAATGACAAAACAACAAACACCTTTTTCATCCCACAATCAATTCTCTCCTCTTTATAAAAATTTCTAAACATAATTCAAAAGTTTTAAAAGCAAAACATCTATCTACATTCATCGGTCCAGTAGGCTAATGGTAGACCCTCTCGCTTACACCGAGAAGGCGGAGGTCCGATTCCTCCCTGGACCATGTTCCCACTTAAACCCACAACATTTAAATACAAAAAATCCAACTCATAACCATGAAAGAACATCAATCCCCCCAAGAAAAATCTGTCGAACAAAATCTCGCAAAAGACTACATCCCAAAATCAAAACTCGGAAATCTCCCAATATCCAACCAAATCGACGATGCTCTGAAAAATAAAATGAACAAGACCCAAAAAGAAATCGAAAAATTCAAAACCGAAATTCTAAAAAAATACAAATTCGTCGAAGCCATTGGAATCATCCCAGCACAAGCGTCAAAAAAAATCGAAGAAGAATATGAAATCTCCGAAGAAGATGTAAAACGAGAATTAATCCACATTCTCACAATCGTCCCAGAGAAACATTTCAAAAACATCGGACGAATAAGATTAGATTTAATTTCAATCGCAAAAAAAATCAACGACAAATTTTGGATTCATGTAATGACACCAGTCGACTTTTGGAACCTCGGGCTCGATTCAAAATTCGAAGTCATGGAAGCTCTGTCAATGTCATTCCCAATTCTAGACAAAGGACTTCTAAGTTACGCAAGAGTCGCCCAAATTCACAAATCACTCGTTCTAAAAAAATTCGAAAAATATGTAACATCCTATGTAATCTATGGCTCATTAATTCGAGGCGACACAACAAAAAAATCAGACGTCGACATTTCAGTAATCATCGACGACACTGATGTTAAACGAATGCCACGACTCGAACTCAAAGAAAAACTCCGCGGAATAATTTACTCATACATCCAAGAAGCTGAAGCAATTGCCGGCGTAAACAAAAACACACTCAACGTCCAAATCTGGTTACTCACAGAATTTTGGGACGGAGTCAAAGACGCTCACCCAGTCTTCTTCACATTCATCCGAGACGGCGTTCCACTTTACGACCGAGGCACATTTCTCCCATGGAAATCCCTGCTCCGAATGGGAAAAATCAAACCATCTCCCGAAGCAATCGATATGTTTATGTCCTCCGGCAACAAACTAAAAGAAACAGTTGAAAAAAGAATTTTCGACATCGCAACATTAGATTTATTCTGGGGAATATCAACCCCAACTCAAGGACTCCTAATGCTCTACGGACTCGCCCCACCAACACCAAAAGAAACCGTCCGGCTCTTTAAAGAAATATTTTACGAAAAAGAAAAACTCGTCGAGAAAAAATACGTCGACATTCTCGAGGAAATAATGCTCAAAGTTTGGAAGGCATACGAACACGGAAAAATCAAACCTGGCGACATCGACGGCGAAAAACTCGACAAACTTTCAAAAGACGCCCTCGACTACATTAAACGAATTCAAGAACTTCGAGAACAAATCGAAAAACGAGTCCAGGAAAAATCAATGGAAGAAACATATAAAGATGTCTTCGAAATGCTCGGCGCCTTACTAAACAAAAAATCCGAAACAGCAATTATAAAGGAATTCGACGACAAATTAATCAAACAGGGAAAATTCCCGCCAAGATTTTTGCAAAATTTAAAACTAATCGCAAAAACCAAAACAGAAGCAACAAAAGCCAAAACACAAAAAAATAAAAATAACTTAACATCGAAACAATCAAGAAACGTCGACATCGCAAGAAAACTCGCAACCGAAATTACAACAGCAATAACCGAATACACCCAAAGATGCGAACTCGACTCAATAGAAAAATCCAGATTCATCATTCAGAACAAAAATATGACCGCCGAAATTCTCTTTTTATCAAACACATTTTTAATACAAGGCCCAAAAATTCAGAAATTATCCGACGACAAATTAATAAATTCTAATCTAAAAGAACTCCAAGAACAACTCCTCGCCCGCAAAAATAAAGAAACAAAAATCAACTTCAAATCACTCGAAAACCTCAAAAAAATATTCGGCGAATTCGAACTAATTCATTAACCATTATATTTAAAAATAAACTTTTCGCATAATTATTATGACAACCGACAAAGATACAAGTAAAATTCGACAACATCAAGAAAAGTTAAAACCTCGTGAAACTACTAATTTATTAGGCAAAGTAATCCAATTCCGACGAGGACGAAAAACATTCACACCAAGACACTTCTTAATTGAAATTCCAGAAATCAACTCACGCGAAAAGGCATCAAAATTCGTCGGCAAAACAGTCGAATGGAAATCAACCGGCAAAGAACCAACAATAATCACAGGCAAAATATCCTCAGCTCACGGAGGAAACGGCGTCGTCCGCGCAATTTTTGAAAAAGGGCTACCGGGCCAAGCAATCGGCACAGAGGTTAACATAAAATGAACACATTCTTTTTCGATAAACAAATAAAAGGATATACCCCCACAAATCAACGTAACTCTAATTTAACAAATCAAGAATTAAGTCAACTTATTGAAGAAAATACTCAAAAACTATTCGGCAATCAATTTCAAATACCATCTCAGAAAAAAAGCTATAAACCATTAAGCACAGAAGCAATTAATACACTAACTAAATATTGTTTGCATTCTAAACAATGGCACTAAGAAAAAGTTCATCATACAGCAAAAGAACAGCGAGAGCATACACTCGTAAATCTAAAAAACGAACAAAATCCTACATCAAAACAATCCCAAATTCTAAAATAGTAAAATTCAAAATGGGCGATATTAAAGGATTTGATAAAAACGAATATCCAATTATCTTAAATATAATATCAAAAGAAAACGTCCAACTCCGAGACAACGCCATCGAAGCCGTCCGTCAACATCTCAACCGTTTCCTCCAGTTAAAACTCGGCAAAGAATTTTACCTCGAAGCAAAAATTTATCCACATCATATCCTCCGCGAAAATAAAATGATTGCAGGCGCAGGAGCCGACCGTATGCAAACCGGTATGAGCCACGCTTTCGGAAAATCAATAGGTCGAGCCGCATTGGTAAAATCAGACCAAACCATTTACATCGTCGGAATAAAAAACCAAAAAGCCGAAGCCGAAGCGCGAAAAATAATCAAATCAATAAAAGCGAGACTCGCGTGCAAAATCACAATAAAAACAACTTCCCCAGTCAAACCCCAAAATTAATCACCTCATGAAAACATTTTTCATTCTCGGCCGAAATCCAAAACTATCAAGGGCAGAAATAATAGAATTCCTAAAAGCCCGAGGAAGAACACACAAAGAAATCCTCTTCGAAAAAAACATTTTAATCATCGAAACAAACGAAGGAGAAAGATTCAACATTCAAGAATTCGGAGGAATACTTCATCTTGGAACAATCAAATTCGAAGGAAACGAACAAGACATCGCAGAATACCTCGATAAAAACGAAATAGTCCCCGCAGACAAATTCACATACGCAACATTCGGAAATCAAAACCCGGAAATACTAAAAGAAAAATTCAAAAAAGAAAAAAAGAAAGCAATAATAAAACACGGACGAAAACAAATCAAATTTCAAAACGGAGAAAAAGACGGTATACCTTCCGCAAACTTCTACATTCTCTACTACTCTGCGAACACCGAACACCGAATACCGAATACAGACTCTAGCAAAGCCAGAGTATACCTCGGTATATCAAACCAAAATTACAATAACACCAACGTAAAAAAGAGAGATATGCAAAAACCAATTCGACGAGAATCTCTTGCAATTTCCCCACGACTTTCAAAAATCCTAATCAACCTCTCCAGTGCAAAACCAAACGACATGCTCCTTGACCCATTTTGCGGAATAGGTGGGATCCTACAAGAAGCATTAATAAAAAAAATCAACGTCTACGGAATCGACAAAGACAAATCAGCGACGGAAAACGCAAAAAAAAATATCAAATGGCTGACAAAAAATTACAAAATCGAAAACACCTATAAAATCGAGAACAAAAATTCCCAAAATATTTCTGGTATACCATTCTCAAGCATAGCAACCGAAGCCCCTCTCGGAAAACTCCTCCGAAAAAAACCAAGCGACAAAGAAGCAAAACAACTCATCCTCGATTTTGAGGCCTACATTATCCCAATCCTTAAACATCTAAAAAAAATTAAAAATCCATCAACAAAAATCGCAATAACATTCCCTGTAATTCAATCATTCCACACTAACGCACAAAAAATTGCCGAAAAAACCGGACTCAAAATTTACATAAACCCAATCCAAGAATCTCGCGAAAACCAATTTATCTCGCGAGACATTTTAGTCCTCCAATAAGTGTCCAACTCTCAAGTAACAACAACCCAAACATTTATAAATATCCTTTTTTTAAATCAAACATGGAAAACCCTACAGAAAACGGAATACCCCAGAAATATCCATTCGAAAACACATGGAATACCTCTGAAAAAATCGGCTCCGTCGGAAAAGCGAAAGTAGATTCCCTAAAAGAATTAGTTATAGAAATAAACGAGATGATGAAACAACGAGAAATTTTAAGCAAAAGATTCATCAAAGAAGGCGAAACAATGAAAGCAAATATTCACAACTTCCTTTTAGAAAACGCACCAAAGGGCGAAGATGACTCCGAATTCACCCGAGAACGAGCTGAACTCCGAAAAAAACAAATCGAAATCTCAGAACTTCAACTCAATGAAAAAGTCAACTGCTGGCGAGACATCGCTCTGCTTAGAAAAGAACTCCGAGAAAACACAAAAGAACTAAGCGAAAAAGAATCCCGCGCTGAAATGATATCTAAAATTCTCGAGGAAAAATAATGACATTTCAACACCCATTAACAGTCGAAGAAATTTGCAACAAACTTAGACCTGTCTTCGGCAAAAAAATCGACGAAATATATTTCCAGTATACCATGGCAGACGGCCGTGAAGAAAGAGATGAAATCGTCCACATCCTAAACACACTCTACCAAAAAAACCTAAACCAACTTCTCGACAAAGGCGTCCTGCTCGAGCCACCAAGAAAAGAAATCATCGACGGTGATTACCACCTCGCAACAATCACATACGCAAACAAAAAACTTTTCGACTTCACACTAAGGGAAAAAGATTGGCCCCGACACATCTGCGTCACTGGTATGTCTGGCTCCGGAAAAACAACTTTCGCTTTTAAAATAATAGAAGCCCTAAGCGCTCACAATAAACCATACCTAATTTTCGACTGGAAAAAATCCTTTCGCCCGCTAATCACAAAAGACAAAACCATCTCAATATTCACAATCGGCGACGAAAAAATTAGCAACAACTTCAAGACAAATATTAACCAACCCCCAAAAAATGTCGCCCCAAAAGAATGGATAAATGTTCTCTCAGACCTCCTAACAGAATGTTTCTCGGCATCTTTCGGCGTCCACAAAGTAATTCTCGAAACTCTCGATGAAGCATTCAAAGAATGGGGAATCTATCACGGCTCAGAAAATTACCCAACATGGAACCACATCAAATGGCGTCTCGAAGAAAAAATAAACAAGACGCAAGGACGAGAAGCCGGCTGGATAGAATCAGCACTAAGAATCGCAACCGTCATGACCTTCGGTGAATTCGGAAAAATAGTAAACTACAAAGGCGAAAAAAGTATCTCAGTCGAAGAACTCCTCGACAAAAAAATAATCATGGAGCTAAACTCTCTCGGCAGCGTCGAAAAAACTTTCTTCTGCGACTTCATCCTAACCTATATTTACAAACTCAAAAAAGCAAGACAAAACGAAGTCAACCAAAGATTCGACCACGCAATCATCGTCGACGAAGCCCACAACATCTTCCTAAAAAAACCAACAAATTTCACAAACGAAACCGTAACCGACATGATTTACAGAGAAATGCGAGAATACGGAACAAGTTTAATCTGCCTCGACCAACACGTCTCAAAAATCTCCGACACTGTCAAAGGTAACTCTGCCTGCCACATCGCATTCCAGCAACAACTACCCCAAGACATTTATGACATCAGCGAAATAATGCAACTCAGAGAAAACAAACATTACTTCTCTCAACTTCCAGTCGGAAGCGCAATAGTTAAACTCGCAGAACGGTATACCTTACCATTCCTAATCGAAATCCCCTACGTAGAAATACGAAACCAAACAGTAACAGACGAAAATGTCAAATCAAGAACAAACGCAATGCAAATGAGCCAAGATTATAAAAACAAAATCGACCTAGAATTCAACAAAGCAATCGAATTTACAACACAGCAAATACCGACCAGCGAATACCGACCAGCGAATACCACGCAAAGCGCAGACCCAGAATTCAACAAGGCAATCGAAAAACCAAAACCAATAAAACAAACTGAAAAACCAATAATTATAAAAATCACCGACGACAAAACCCCATCAATTCCAATATCCGACTTCACCGAAGCCCAAAAATTAATATTTGAATTCGTCACAGAAAATCTAAAAGTCGGCACAGAACTTGGACAAATCGAAAAAATCTTAGAACAAAGCAAAACACAAGGGAACTACACAACCTCAGACATAATTAAAGTAATCAACAAAGTATTCGAAAACCAATTAGCAAACCTTAAAAACACTAACATCAACCATAATCACATACAAAGTGCCCCAGTAAATAACAATCATAAATCTACAAAAACACAATTCGAATTAAACCCAAACGAGCAAGTCTTCATTGAATTCTTGCAGAAAAACCCCGACCACACCCTAAGTACCGTCGAAGTATACCGTCAAATTGGACTATCCGCAAGAAAAGGAACAAACATTAAAAACACACTTCAAGAAAAAAAATTAATCAAAATTGAAGAAATCAAATACGAAAAGGGCTGGAAAAAATTAATCCGCCTCATATAATCATACTCATAAACAATAAACAACTTTCACAAATCAGCGACAACAACCAAGCATAATGCTTGATTAGAAATATACCAGAAACAACGTGAAAAGAAATACCTCGTGGAACTCCACACAAAAGGTATTTCGCGAACCGATTTCTCTAGTTGCAACTTCAACTAGTCGAATAATACAACAAGAAATATCCCCTGTTGAGATATTTCACTGACTGAAAATCCAGAAAAGAAATGAGGTGCACCATGTCTCAAAGGAACAAAACGCTAATATACTTTCTCCTCTTTATAGGAATAGGAACATGGGCGCTGACACTCCTACTACCAGCCACTGTACCAACAACCCCTCGACCCACAATCTTCTCTTACGCTCTCCACGAAAACGAATTCATAGATTTTACCGATGGTTCCCGGATAATCGTCGACAAAATCGACGGGAACAATGTCGGGATTTGGGTTAGCACATTCCAAGAACCAACCATGGGAACGCGCTCACCTGAATAATCATCGTGGAGAGCGCGACGTTTCCTAAATGCCATGTAACACAAAGCGGGCATAGCTCAACTGGAAGAGCATCTGGCGTACATCCAGAAAACTGGAGGTTCAAATCCTTCTACCCGCAATCAAACAAAAGGGGAATGGGAACCATCTCTACAGACCCATATAGCACATATGGAAGAAAGGAGTTTGTATGAAAAAGCGTCGCCACAGAGGATTCATCTGTTCGGGCCACATCGGAGGGAAAACAAACGAACCAGACAATCCCCCCCTACTCACTTCGAATTCGCAAAAAACTCTAAAGATTTCTCTCTATGGAGTGAAGGGGAAAATCAAATTCCCCCAAAGCGGAAAAACACCAGAACAACTCGTAGCCGCAATCACCCGCTGACCAGCAACGAACAATAGTTCCCAAGTCTGCGGTTCCTCAATCGCAGACTCCCCTTTTAACAACAACCCTTTTCAAAAAGGAGAAACAGATATGAAACACATACTTAGTAAATGGATAGAGCTCGCCTTCTGCAAAACAGTAGCAGAGAAGCCCAAATTCTATCTCGCCATCCTCATCCTAACAACATTGGCTCTATTGTAGGAGAAAAAATGGACGCTCCATTCCACAACGAAGAAAAAAGGGAATCCTTCCCCTTACTTCTCGGAATCGTCATGGTGCCCCTAAGCATCCTTGCAATAATAGCACTCATCATGACGTTTGTCTGCATCCTCACCAATTAACAAATCGGTAGCGTAGCTCAGTGGCAGAGCATCTGGCTTACATCCAGAATGTCAGGAGTTCAAACCTCCTCGCTACCATTCACCCTCCTCCAAGAAGAGCCCGGCTTGTGCATAACAAGTGGATAGAAATATCCCGACGAAGCCTCCTACCATTCTCCTCCATTCGTCGCGGGCTTTTCAAACAAAACTTCTTCTTTCTTTCCTTTCTACTGGGGTTTTAGGAAGAGACCTCTATCGGGCACGGATGCCTTTTGAAAATAACGAGACTTCGGTCTCTTAATATACTCATTATCCCTATTCTAACAACTTTAGCCCTATAGTAGTTAAATCACAAAGAAGGAGATGTGATGAAAAGAACACACAAAATATTCTACTTTACTATGCTCTCGACGACGATAGCTGGAATAATATCGCTCCCTATACCATTGGGGATGCTGATGTTCCACAAACTGACAAACCCAGGATTAATCGTCATCCCTCTAATAATGTTAACAATAGGAGGGACGATGGGACTCATTATAGGAATGAGCATCTTTAAATCCTCACCACCAACACCAAACTCAACATGAGTAGAAAGGGAACAATCGTCAGACACATCCACAAGGAAGTAAACCTAAACCGAAAGGAATCAAGCGATGTTGGTACTGAGCAGACTAACAGATGAATCCATTATGATCGGTGATGAGGTGGAAATTACTATCGTCAATGTTCGCAGCGGCAAGGTCCGCCTGGGCATTACCGCCCCCAAGAGCATCCCCGTCCATCGGCGTGAGATCTATGACACCATCCAGCGGGAGAAGGCACAGGAGGACGCCGAGCTCCACCCTGGCGGCAACAACGAACCGACCCGACAAGACCACCGATTCCCTGCACGAGAAAGCCGACAAATCGGAGAGAGCTTCCCAGAAATAGAAAAGAGGTGAATAACCAACCCCGCAAGCATACATTTACTCGGGCAACGAAAAAGATGTTGTTGGAAATGGGGGAACAAACTCAATAAAGGAGTAATGGATGTCCGTGCACCGGGTATCACCAAGTGTTGATGGGAAACGGAATCGGAAATCTTTGTCAGGCAAGGGCAAAAGAAAGAAGCTCGACAAACAACGCCTCAAGAAAAAGGAGAAAAGAGAGGAAAAGGCGTTGAACCTCTCGGCAAGAATCGAGCTCGCCAAAGCAGAAATCCGAAAACAAACTCCGCCCTCGATTCTTCAACAAATCGAGAAACCCGCGCCAACACTTGGAGCAACTACTTAGAGAAGGAGCTCAAAATGAAGTCGAAAAGGAAAGTCAAGAAGGGGGAGAAGAGCAGAATCCCATCGCCAATTTCTTCCTCGAAAAGTGAAATCCTCAAGAGGGAAGCAGAGGACAGAGAAAAGATGCCAGAAGGATGCGTCTTTCTTCTCCTCTTGAGAGAATGAACACTCCCCTCCGGGAAGCCACCTGTTGTTAATTTAAAACTCGTGGCTTCCTTTTGACTCATCGGACGGGTCGCATCCTCTATTACCTCATTGGTAACACGATGCGACCCATTTTCAAAACAAAACTTCCATCACTTTTTTTGTGCCTCAATATATATACTGCAATATATCATATCAAAATATATATAATAAACAATATACTTCAATTAAACCCAAAAGCAAATACCCAACACCCGAAAACAAAGCTTTCGCAGGGCAGCCGCCCAAACAACACTATCAGCTAACAGCCATCGACAACATTTATATATTACAAACACCACAAATTCTCATGGGTGATAATTACATTAAATGGCTCTCGGACATTTCTAAAAACGACCTCAAGCTCGCCGGCGGCAAAGGTGCAAATCTCGGCGAAATGTTCAACGCAAAATTCCCAGTCCCTCAGGCCTTCGTCATCACAACCGATGCATTCTTCTATTTTCTCAAAGAAACAAAACTCGAACAAAAAATAAAAGACATCCTAAACAAAATCAACGTCGACGAAACACATGAACTCACAAAAAAAGCCAAAGAAATCCGGGAACTAATCTCCCAAGCCGAAATGCCAGAAAACTTAAAAAACGAAATCCTCGAATCCTACGACAACTTCAATGTCGACCTCAACGAAATCCGAAACTCACCCGGCGCACTTGCAATTCTAAAATCATCACGCGAACCAATCTTCGTCTCTGTCCGTTCATCAGCGACGGCAGAAGACCAAGCCGACGCATCATTCGCAGGACAACAATCATCATACATAAACGTCAAGGGCAACAAAGAATTAATCCAAAAAACAAAAGAATGCTTCGCCTCAATCTTCACGGCCCGCGCAATCTACTACCGAAAGAAAAAAGGATTCGACGGTCTCGTCGGCATCGCAGCAGTTGTCCAAAGAATGATAAACTCAGACAAATCCGGCGTCATGTTTTCAAAACATCCAGTCAAAAACGACGACGAAATTTTAATCGAAGCCGTCTTCGGTCAAGGCGAAGGAATCGTCTCAGGCAAAATCAAACCCGACCAATACATTGTCTCACCAAACCTCGAAATATTAAACGAAATAATCTCCGACAAAAAAGTTGCAATCATCCGAACCTCCGGCGGTCTCACAAAAACAATCCAACTAACTCCCGAAAAATCAAACCAGAGAGTTCTAAAAACCCACGAAATAAAACAACTCGCCGAATTCGCAATCAAGCTCGAAGAACATTATAACAAACCCCAAGACATCGAATTCTCAATCGAAAACGAAACAATTTACATTCTACAAACTCGACCAATCACGACACTAAAAAAACCAGACAAAGAAGCAGAAGAAATAGACGGACAATTAATAACTCAAGGAATGGCTGCATCACCTGGAATAGCGTCGGGAATCGTTAAAATAATTCATTCAATGGATGACCTCGACAAAGTAAAACAAGGCGACATTCTCGTAACAACAATGACAAATCCAGATATGGTCGTCTCAATGCAAAAAGCCGCAGCAATCTTAACAACAGAAGGAGGAGTAACCGCACACGCCGCAATCGTCTCACGAGAAATGGGAATCCCGGCAATCGTCGGGGCACAAGACGCACTCGACATCCTTAAAGACGGCGACGAAATTACAATCGACGGCTTCCATGGAAAAGTTTTCAAAGGCAAAACCCAAAACAAATCTGTAGAAATACTCCCCGTCGTAGAAACAAAAACAAAAATCAAAGTCATGGTCGACCTCCCTCAATTCGCCGAACGAGCCGCAAAAACCCAAGCCGACGGAATTGGACTAGTTCGGCTCGAAGGTCTAATCGCAACCGGCGGCAAACATCCAATCGCCCACGAAAAAGAAAACACTCTCGACGAATACCAATTAATGCTTACAAAAGGACTCGGCGAAATCGCAGACACATTCATCGGCAAACCAATCTGGGTCAGAACCTCCGACATCCGAAGCGACGAATATTCAAACCTCGAAGGTGCACCAAAAGAAATCGAAAAAAACCCGATGCTCGGCGACCACGGAATCCGATTCTCACTCAAACACCCAAAAATCCTAAAAGCCGAACTCCTCGCAATAAAGCAACTCGCAGACAAAGGACACAAATTCGGAGCAATGTTCCCGCAAGTAATCTCCGTCGACGAAATCAAAAAAACAAAAGAAATTTTCAACGAATTAAAAATGGACAATGTCGCATTCGGCGTCATGATTGAAACTCCAGCCGCAACAATAATAATCAAAGACATCTGTGAACAAAAAATCGACTTTATATCTTTCGGAACAAATGACCTAACACAATACACTCTCGCAATCGACCGTGGCAACGAAGAAGTCCAAAATATCTACGACGAAATGAATTGGGCTGTCCTAAAACAAATTTCAAGAGTAATTCGTGAATGCAAAACCCATGGCGTCGAAACCTCAATCTGCGGACAAGCCGGTTCAAAACCCGAGATGGTAGAATTCCTAATCAAACACGGAATCGACTCAATCTCAGTAAACGCCGACGCTGCCAAGTCAATCTCAGAACTAGTTCACAAATTAGAAACCAGCGAACCAATTACCACAAACGCGACAAAGTCGCAACAAACCCACGAGCACAAAGCAACAAGCAAACCAATCGGAAAAGAAACAGAACACAAGTCAATTGGAGAAATCGTAAAAGAAAAATTGATAGAAATAAAAGAAGACATCTTTAGTTAGTTTTTTATTTCTTAAAAAGTTTGTTACCACGCTCAAGACACAACAAATAGAAAAGTTTATAAACCCGCTTCTCTTAAACTAATCATGGCAAAAGAGAAACCAAAAAAAGAAGATATATCAGACATTACAAGATTTTATCTCGATTCATATGCAAATGCATCATTAGCTGAAGCAAGCCCAGAATTAAAACATCCTGCGATGAGAATACTTTACAAAAGATTCCTCGTAGAAGACGACCCAATTATTTCAAGAGCATTAGCAGAAGCTCAAGCGACAGAACACACAATATCAGAATATCAAAAAGCCCAAAGAGAATACGACGATAAAATCTCAAAAAGCAAAAAAGGGAAAGCCCCCGAAAAACCAAATATCCCCCAAGAATTTCAAACATCACTTGACGATTTAAAAAAAGCGATAAATTTATACAGCGATAAATTTAATCAAAACTATGGAACACTTACAGTATCTCAAGCATTAAGTTATACAGCAAACGAAAATGGAACCTTACCATTTGAAATAAATAAAACCCTACAAGATAAACTCAAATCAGATAACGATATAATTAATACACTACCAGAAAATCACATATTAAAAGCAGTTGGGTTACTTGGATATTATAAAATACAAGGAGAAACCCATAATAATCTAATTAGAAGTATCGTAGAAGGTGGATTAGAAAATCTTACAACAACAGAAAAGAAAGAAACAATAGAAAAGAAAAGAAAGAAATCGGATAAAAAATAAACCCCAAATAATTCTCCACAAAAATCCACAAGCGCGGACGAACCGCGCAATAAATCCTAACGGCTAAAAGCTAACGGCTAACAGTTATTTCCCACTCTTCTCCTCAATCAACTCATTAATATAAAAATCGGCAACAAAGTTGCCCCTCTCAAACCCACAACCCAATACCTACTACCCACTACCTTTTTCGTCGATAAGACTATCGACGAGAACAGCCATCTCTCCCAAAAAAGAATCCGCCTTCTCAAACCAGTCATCCAAATTTTTCCCTTTGACAAAAGTTAAATTCCCATGAACAATATCCTTCGCAACCGAATGCACTTCCTCGTAATAATCAACAAATTTCTTATTCAACTTTTTCGTCTTCACAAAAGTCTCTCTCAAAACATTAGGAATATCCTCAGGCGACGACGGCATAACATCAGCCGCAATCAAAGCCGCATGAGCCGCATCAACCATCGTCCAATAAAGCCCGTCGACAACCGCCAACATCGATTGCTTCGCCCGAGTCAAATGCCCCGGCGCCCTCTGCAACAAAGTATAAATCGACTCCGGCGTCGACCGAATCCTCCCATCCCTCAGCAAAATTCTCAACGGATTAAAAAACCCACCAAAATCAACCAACGCATCACCATACCTCAAAACATTTATCACAACCGGGTCGCCCCGCATCACATCCTCCCACCACGTCGACAACTTCACGCTATTAATATGCAACGACCTCGAATACGGATTCGCCTTAATCAACTTCCCTAACTCCTCTCGATACCACGCAATCAACTCACTATCCCACCTCACCGAAACATCGTCGATAATCACAATAATATCAATATCAGAATCCGGCGTCGAAACCTTCTTCGCCGACGACCCAAACAAAACAATCGACTTAATCATCTGGTCAAACTTCTCATAAACTTTCATAGCAAAATCCGCCGCAATCTCTCGCTCCCCGACAATCTTCAGCGTCGGAAACTCCATATTCTTCTTAACCACCTTACCAGAATCTTTTTTCCCTTTCACCATCTTTCAACATAACAGTAATCATATTTTATAAAAGTACCTATCTCGAAACATAATCAATCAACCCCATCAACATCTTAGCAATTTCTCTCAACTCATTAATCAACACACCCAAAACGTCATCAAGTAAATATCCAAATTCTCTCGCAATAAACAACTGACTCTCAACCTCATTCACACTCCCCAACGCAATATACAAAAATTGAACAGTATCTTTATTCGTCCTCCGACCACAACCCTCAGCAATATTCGAAGAAATACTAACAACTGCCCGTCTCAACTGAGAACCCAAAGCATAATCCTCTTTTTTAGGAAAAGTATCAACAATCTCATAAACCTTCTTCACAATCTTAATCGACCTTTTCCAAACCTCTAACGTTTTAAACTCCCTCATAAAAAATAAAAAATAATAAAAGTTATAAACATTCGCCAAGCCCCTGAAACCTGAATTCTGAAACCTGATACCTTGCGAAGCAGCCAAGCCCCTGAAACCTGAATTCTGAAACCTGGCACCTTGCGAAGCAACCAAGC
>CAYXTT010000008.1:0-18414 GCA_964468545.1 Candidatus Woesearchaeota archaeon | reverse complement strand
CTAGGGGTGGGTGGTCGGGGGATTTACAAATCTGCACTTATTGAGTTGAACATCGCGATTAAGAGAAGTTCGCGAAGCGAATTTGGGAAAATTCAGCAGGAATTTTCCTCTTAATCGCTGTTATGTGGGGAGACTGCAAGTCGACCGACCAAAGGGACAGTCCGCCGTAGCCCGCCGTCTATAAATAGAACATCATCGATAAAAACAGAAAAATAAATCCGCCTATAATCAAACTTGCTAAATTCATCAAGATGCTTAATATAAAGGATTTCTTTAATGAAATAATATCTCTATTTAGCAAGTGGATAAAATAACCTTCAAAAGCAAAAGCAAAAATTTCTCCTAATAAAATTGCCAATGGAAATACGAACCAAACAATAGGAAGTGAGATAACATTGGCAACCAATACAGAAATTAAAACTTTCTTAGAAATTTTTGTGCTTGAAACATAAATTAAAGCAACGAGTAATTCTATGATTAATGTAAGTATCAAAGCAATGAAAAAATTACGAATATTTTTTGCCGAGTTGCTTTGAGCAAAAGGAGTTGTTTCTTGAAGGTTTATATTTCCATCAGAAAGCAGGTTTGCTTCAAATGTGCTTCTGAAATTTTCTCTTGTGACTTCGGCAGATAGATATACTTTATCCTGACTTGGCAAATATACTGCAAGTCTAAATTCTGAAGGAAGAAAATAATTGAAATGGCAATTTCCGTTTTGGCAATCTCCGCCCCATGCAGATTCCGCAGGTTTCCAATAACAATTATTTACAGAATCGTATTCACTAATATTTAACTGCGGAATTATTTCTCTGGCAGGAAATTTATTTTCTTCTTTTTGACAAGTCAACATTTTGGCATTGAATGTTGCATCCTGAATGCTTTGCCCATTCAATGTCACATGAATATCTGCTGAAGGTTTTGGTCCGATGTCAGCAGAGACTAAACTTGGAACAAGAGAAAATAGTAAAATTGCTAAAAGGAATATTGCGGATTTATTTTTCATAATAATATTGATATAAATAAGATTGTATATAAATTTATCGATGAGTTCAAATTGAATTGAAGAATCTAGGCGGGCGGAGGCGGATTGCACATAACATCTTTTATCCGCAATTATTGGGAAAATATATAAAGATTTATTTGTAAATTGTTTTGGGATGATAGACAAAATTGAGATTAAAAATAAATATATAGATGAGCTAAAATTAAGAAATTATTCTCGTGAAACTGCTAAATCTTATTTTTGTATATTAAATGATTTTTTTAATTTTGCTGATAAAATATCTAATGAAGAGGTTAAGCGTTATATTTTGAAATCTATAAATTCTAAAATGAGCACAAGTTCCGTAAAGCAACGACAAGCGGCGTTAAAAATTTTATTTGTGATTTTGGGGAAGCGAGGGGAATTTAATCTTCCATTTTATAGGAAAGAGTCTCGACTTCCTAATATTTTAAATAAGGAAGAGGTTAAAAGAATAATTGAATTTACAAAGAATCCGATTCATAAACTTGTGATTCAATTTCTTTACTCTGGCGGGTTTAGGGTTTCTGAAGTTATTAATTTACAACCGAAAGATATTGATGTTGAGCGGAATGTCGTCGTTGTGAGGCAAGGGAAGGGGAAGAAAGACAGGATAACTCTTTTGTCAGCGACGCTGAGAGAGGAAATTTTAAAACATCTTTTGAGGAATAATCCTAAAAAATATTTTTTTGAATCTAATCGCGGAAATAAGTATTCCAAAAGGACTATCGAGGAAATTGTTGCTAAAAATTCATTGGGGACTATTGGGAGAAAAATTAAACCCCATACGCTGAGGCATTCATTCGCAACACATTTATTGGAAGCTGGAACTGACATTCGATATATACAAAAATTATTGGGACATAAAAATCTAAGGACGACACAAATTTATACTCATGTTGCGAATTCTGATTTTACTAAATATAAAGAGTCCGTTGGATAATTTATGATGAATGATATTAATTTATTTAGAATTAAGAATTCAATTTATTTGAAAAAGATTGAATCCAAAGTTGAAGTTTTAAAGAATGATTTGTGTGATGGGTATCTTGTTGAATCTTCGGAAAAGGAATGTCGTCGGATTGTTGATAGTTTGAAGAGCTCTGGAAAAAAGATTGGGGTTGTTGGTGGGGATGATGCGTTTAATCGTCGGGTTATCGAGACGCTGAAGGTTGATTATTTGGTTTCGCCGGAGTGTGGCTTGAAAATTGATACATTGAAGCAAAGGGATTCGGGAATTAACCACGTTGTTGCGAAGATTGCTCGAGATAAGAAGGTTTTGATTGTTGTTGATTTTGGCGAGATTAGTAAATTGAATGGTAAAGAATTGGTGTTGAGGTTGAGTCGGTTAATTCAGAACATGAAGGTTTGTCGGAAGGTTAGATGCGGGATTCGGATTGCGTCGTTTGGATTGAAGAAAAGTGAAGTTGTTGACGAGTTGGGACGAAAAGCTTTTGGAGCAAGTTTAGGAATGTCGTCGGAGCAGGTTGCTGATAGTGTTAAGTTTTGAGAACTTTTATAAAAGAGAGTTGATATTATAATTCATGAGTGTTACGGGTTTTGTTGTCGGGGTAGTGAATGGGATTGGGGGTCGCATTGGAGATTTGCCTGCGAGCGAAGCGATAATTTTTGATATTGCTTTGATTTTGATTGTCGCGGCGATTTTGGCTTTTGTTGCGAAGATATTGAGACAGCCGTTGATTCCGGCTTATGTCGTCGCTGGTTTGATAATTGGACCGTTGGTTTTGGGGTTTGTTGAGAATATGGATTTAATTTATGCGTTTTCTGAAATTGGAATTGCGTTTTTGTTGTTTAGCGCGGGACTTGAGATTTCGTTTAAGAAAATTAAGGAAGCGGGATTGAAAAGAATTGTGTTGGTTGGATTATTGCAAGTTGGGATTGTTTTTGGGATTGTTTTTTTCCTTGCTGATTTTTTGAATTTGACTTCTTTACAGGCGGCTTATGTCGGGATTATTTTGGCGTTTAGCTCGACGATGGTTGATATTAAATTGTTATCTGAGCGAGGTGAGTTGGTAACTTTGCATGGACGATTGATTTTGGGAATTTTGTTGCTGCAGGATTTGGTTGCGATTGGGGCAATTGTAATTTTTACGAGTGGGAATTTTGCTGTGGTTCCTATTGGAATTGCGTTTGCAAAACTTATTGGAATCTTGTTGTTCGCTGTGATTTTTCAGAAATATATTTTGAATAATTTGTTTAAATTTGCAGCACGTTCGACTGAACTTTTATTTTTGTCGTCGCTGGCCGTTTTGTTTTTGTTTATTATTTTGGCTTACATTTCTGAGCTTTCTATTGTTATTGGAGCTTTTATTGCTGGGGTTTCTTTGGCGAATTCGCCATTTAAGATGGAACTGGAGTCAAGGATTTCTCCGTTGAGAGATTTTTTTGCTATTCTTTTTTTTGTATCTTTGGGAATGCAAATTGTTTTTATTGGGATTAGTTTGAGATTGGTTTTACTTGTTTTGCTTTTAGTTGGTGCTTTTGTTGTGAAGCCAATTGTGACGCTGGTGCTTTTGAGAGTTGCTGGTTATCGTTCGCGAACTAGTTTTTTGACTGCGATTTCATTGGCTCAACTTTCTGAGTTCTCTTTGATTATTGGATTTGTTGGTGTGACGATGGGAGTTTTTGACGCGAGTTTGTTGTCGACGGTGATTTTGGCGACGATTGTGACGATGTCTGTTACTCCTTATTTTATTAATTATAAGAATGGGTTGTATAAAATTTTTAAATATCCCGTCGCTGTTTTGAAATTTTTGCCGATGAGGGAAGACCTTGAGTATATTAAGGAAAACAACAAGGAAATTTTATTGGTTGGTTCGCATCGGGTTGGAGGGGCGTTGATGGAAGAATTACTTGAGAAGAAAGATAATTTGCTGGTTGTCGATTATAATCCTGAAATTATTAGCGCACTGATAAAGAAAAAGATTTCGTGCATTTATGGGGACGTGACGAGTCCGGAGTTGTTGGGGAAGATTAATATTAGGAAATTGAAACTTGTTATTTCGACGGTTCCGAGTTACGAGGATAATTTGCATTTGGTGAAAAAGATTAGGAGAATTAATTCTGGTGTTAAGATTATTTTGACTGGCGAGAGAATTAGCGAGACTTTGAAATTGTACGAGGCTGGGGCTGATTATGTTGTGACGCCAAAGATTTTGGCGGGGCAGGAATTGGCTCAGATAATTCATGGGAAGAAATTTGATTTCAAGAAAGAGAAAAAGAAACATTTGAAACACTTGGATGAAATACATAAGTTATTGTATTAGGACGCCTTCGGCTTTAGAACAGCTAAGGTCTGCAGAACGAAAACTAAAGTTTTCTGGAGAATGGGCTTCGTTGGTAGAATGCGGTTTGTAGGATTGGTGATTTTATGAATGGATGTTGGGTGTCGGGTTTCAGATTTCAGGGGAATATTTTAAATAGTTATTTTGTTGAATGGTTTTATGGTAGATGAGAAATTGATTGTTGAAAGTTTGTCGCCGATGGAGCGTGGGGTTTTGCCGATACTTGATAAGAAATTTTTGGATATTAATATTGTTGTCGAGAAAAGTGGTTTAGATAATACTTCTGTTTTGAGAACTATTGGATTTTTGAAAAATAAGGATTTGGTCGAGGTTGAAAGTTCAGAGAAAAGTGTTGTGATTTTGGGAATTCTTGGAATTAATTATTTAAAGAAGGAACTGCCCGAGAGGGTTTTGCTGAATAAGTTGGCTGAGAGGAAAGTGATTCCGATTGGTGAGATTAGGAATGTTTGCGGGTTGAATGAAAATGAGGCGAAGATTGCGCTTGGGACTTTGAGAAAGAAGGCGTTAGTTGATATTAAGGATGGGCGGTTGAGTTTGAATGCGAAGCCTGAGGAAATTACGAATAAAATGATTGAGGAGATTTTTATGGAGAAGTTGCCGATGGATTTGGATGTCGTCGCTGATTTGGATAAATTGGCGTTTGCGAATTTGAAAGGGCGGAAGGATATTGTTGAGATTGAGGAGCGGAAGAGTGTGAGGGTTAAGTTGAGTGAGTTGGGGAAGAAGGTTTTTAAGATGAATTTGGGTGGTGATATGATTGAAGCTTTGACGCCGAAGATTTTGAAACAAAATACATGGAAGGGAAAGAAATTTAGGCGATATAATTTGACGTCGGTGGTGCCGAGAATTTATGGGGGGAAAAGGCATTTTGTAAATCAGGCGATTGATTATGCGAAGTCGATTTGGTTAGAGATGGGGTTCAAGGAGATGAGTGGGAATTTAGTTGAAAGTGGGTTTTGGGTTTTTGACAGTTTGTTCACGGCGCAGGACCATCCGGTTCGGGAGATGCAGGACACTTTTTATTTGAAGGGGTTGGTTGCGAAAATTCCCGAAAGACAAAAGAAGATTGTGAATTGTGTCTTGTCAAATGTGCAGAAAGCGCACGAGGGCGGAATTGATGGTTCGAAAGGTTGGCAATATAAATGGGATGAGGGGGATGCGAAAAGGGTTTTGATGAGGACGCACACGACTTCGTTGTCGGCTCGGAAACTTTTAGAGATTGGGAAAAATAAGGAATTTCCGGCGAAGTATTTTGCGCTTGGAAAATGTTTTAGGAATGAAACGGTCGATTGGTCGCATGGGTTTGAGTTTAATCAGACGGAGGGAATTGTCGTCGATGAGAATGCGAATTTTCGGCAGTTGCTTGGGTATTTGAAAGAGTTTTATCGGAAGATGGGGTATGAGAAAATTCGAATTAGGCCGGCGTATTTCGCGTATACGGAGCCGTCGTTGGAGATTGATATTTTTCATCCGGAGAAAAAAAGATGGGTTGAACTTGGCGGGGCGGGGATGTTTAGGCCCGAGGTTACGATTCCGATGTTTGGGAAACATATTCCTGTGTTGGCGTGGGGCCAGGGTTTTGATAGGATTATTACTGAGTTTTTTGGGATTAAGGATTTGAGGGAAGTTTATCGGAATGATATTAATCAGCTTCGGGAAATGAAGTTTTGGCTTCGAAAAAATTAAGGCGATTGCAATCAAACACGTGAGATTTATATCTCAATAAATAACATGGGTAAAAAAAAGAAAAGTAATTTTTGGAAATATTTTGGAATGTCTCTTTTATGGATTTTGAAATTGCCTTATTATTTTTTTAGAGGAGCGTATATTCTTGGGAAAAAGATTTCTGAAAAAAACGAGGAAGTGAAAATTTCGAATAAGAGGAAGTTGGTGGATGCGAAGTTTGAGGACTTTGAAATTTTAAAGGTTGTCGATGGTGATTATAGAAAATGGATTTCTGGTGTTGCGAGGTCGGATAGCCAGATTGGGATAATTCTTGGAGCGAGGGGTTCTGGGAAGACGGCGTTTGGGGTAAAGTTTTTGGAAAATTTTTATGTGAAGTATGGGAAAAAATGTTTTGCGATTGGATTTTTGGAGAAGGAATTGCCATCGTGGATTAATGTTGTTTCTGATGTTGGCGAGATAAAAAATGATTCGCTGGTTTTGATTGACGAAGGCGGGATTTTATTTAATTCTCGGAGTTCGATGAGTAGTGCGAATAAATTATTGAGTGAGTTGATTATGATTGCGAGACACAAGAATATTAGTATTTTATTTGTGTCGCAGAATTCGTCGAACTTAGAAGTTAATATTTTGAGGCAGGCGGATTTTTTGGTTTTGAAATCGTCGTCGCTGTTGCAGAAAGATTTTGAGAGGAAGATTGTGCAGAAAATTTATGGCGAGGCAGAAAAAGGTTTTGGGGAATTTAGTAATGAGAGTGGAGTCGCGTATATTTATTCTGGAAAGTTTCGTGGGTTTGTTAGTAATTCTTTGCCGTCGTTTTGGGGAGAGGGGATTTCCAAGGGGTTTGCGAATTAGCTGTTAGTTTTTAGCTGTTAGCTATTAGTGAGGTTGTATTATGGTGAAACTTAAAAAGTATAGTTGGTTAGTTGAGTTATGGGAATTGAGATTAATGAAGGGATGAAGAATCTAATTGAAAATAATGCGCTGGGTTTTGCTAGTGTAGATAAGTTTGGCAATCTTCATAATATTGCGGTTGGTTTTGTGAAGGTTGTTTCTGAAAATGAATTGGTTATATCAAATAATTATATTAATGAAACTGTTGATAATCTGAAATTGAATCCTAACGTTTCGTTAGTTGTTTGGGTGAGGGATTGGGAAAAGAATTGCGTTGGATATGAATTAAAAGGGGTTGCTAATTATTTCACCGACGGAGAATGGATTGATTTTATTAGGAAAATTCCTGTAAATAAGGGCGAGTCGTGTAAAAGAGCAATATTGGTTAAATTAAATAAGATAAAGGTTTTGGGTTAGATGGAAGAAGAAAATAAAATGGGGCTCGAGAGAATAAAAGAACAGCTTGAAAGTTTGGAAGAGACGATAAGCAATAAACTTGATGAGTTGATTGAGGTTTTGAAGAAGTGATGGAGATAATAGAAATGCAGAAAATGTCTTTTGGAATAATTGAGGATTGTAATAAAAAACATAATACTAAACATGATAGACAAACCGTGTTTCCTCATTTGGTCGAGGAGATTGGAGAATTGGCGAGGGAGATTAATCATCATATTAATAGTTGGAGAGAAGAACCAAGTCATGAACATCTTGCTGAAGAAATGGCTGATGTGCTTAATCAGCTTTTTATTTTGGCTAGTGATTATGAAGTTAATTTGGAAGCATCATTTCTTGAAAAAATTAAAAAATTAAAAAAGAGATTTGAGTTAGAATGACTATATTAACTATTAACAGAAAAGAATTTGAGAGGAAAGTTAGGGATGGGAAAATTTATAAAGTCTTTAGTATGTTTATTACTAATATGTTCCCCAGTGATCCTACGGGGTCGCTGGATGATTTTTTTGATGATTTAAGGAGGGTTTATGGAAGATACTTTAGTTTTTATTGATGGAGTTTTTGTTTCAAAACTTTCTAAGCACCTTGGTGATGGAATGTATTTGAAGTTTGATTTAATTAAATTTGCGGAGAAATTATCTAAGAATAATAATTTATTTTGTAAACATTTATTTTACTATACTGCTCCACCATTTCAGTCAGATAAGCCAACAAAAAAAGAGATGGAGATGAAGAAGGGTTATGATAAATTTATTAATTTGTTAAATAAAAATAAGAATGTGACGATTAGGCAAGGCAGATGCCAGAAACTACAGAACATGAAAGGTAATGAAGAATATCACCAAAAAGGCGTTGATGCTTTGATGGTCTCTGGAATGGTTTTTGTTCCAATTAAATTTCCTAAAATAAAGAAAATTGTTTTGGTAACTTCCGATACTGATTTTTGTCCGATTGTTAAAGACATGGAAAGTTTGGATATTCAAGTTATTTTATGTACTTATTATGAAAAAAAGAGAAATAATAAATTTTCGGTGTCACATCATTTAATTGATTGTTGTAAAAAAGTTTATTATATAACTAAAAAGGATTTTAAAGAATCTGAATTAAAAAAGATTACACAAAAATAAAATGACTATATTAACAATTAGAAGAAAAGAATTTGAGAAGAAAGTTGGGAAGTTAACGAAGGAGTTAGAGGAAAAGATTTCGATGTTTGGAACGCCGATTGAGGAAATTACCGACGATGAATTGTCTGTTGAGGTTTTCCCGAATCGGCCGGATTTGTTGTCGACTGGAAATTTTATAAGAGCGATTAGTCAGTTTATTAGGAAAAGGAAAGTTGCTGATTTTAAAATTAATAAGCCAGAGAAGGATTTTGTTGTGACGATTGACAAGTCGGTGAAGGTGGTTCGACCGTATACTGTTTGCGCGATTGTGAAGGGATTGAAGTTTGACGACGAGAAGATTAAAGAGATTGTTGATATTCAGGAAAAGTTGCATAACTCGATTGGGCGGAAGAGGCGGAAGTTGGCGATTGGAATTTATCCGTTGGATAAGATTGCGTTGCCGATTCGATTTGTCGGGCGGAAGCCGGAGGAAATTAAATTCATGCCGTTGGAAGCGAAAACTGAAATGACGGGGCGACAAATTTTAAGAGGGCATCCGGCTGGACGAGAGTATGGAGATTTACTGAAGAATTGTGAAGTATTTCCGATTTTTGTCGACGCTAATAATGAGATTTTGTCGATGCCACCGATTATTAATTCTGAAAAGACTGGGCGGATTAATGAGAAGACGCGGGATATTTTTATTGAATGTTCGGGACATAATTTGGTTTATTTGAAAAAGTGTTTGAATATTATTATTGCGTCAGTTTCGGAAATGGGCGGAAAGGTTTACGCGATGGATGTTAAAGATTCCCGAGATGGGAATTTTGTTTCGCCTGATATGTCGTCGGAGAAAATGAGTTTTAAGATTGGGAATATTGAAAAGACGCTTGGGATAAAGTTGAGCGAGAAAGAAATTATCGGTTATCTTGCGAAAATGGGAATTGGCGCTTCGCGAGATAATGGAAAATGGAAAATGGAAAATGGAGTTATGGTGGCGGAAGTGCCGGCTTATCGGATGGATGTTTTACATTGGATTGATTTGACCGAGGAAGTTGCGATTGCTTATGGTTATGATAAATTTGAGTCGGAAATTCCGAAAATTTCGACGATTGCCGAGGAGAATTCTGGCGATAAATTGAAAAGAGTGATTGGGAATATTTTGGCTGGGCTTGGTTTCTTGGAGTGTTCGAGTTTTCATTTAACAACAAAAAAGGATGTCAGGAAGATGCATCATGATTTTAATGATTTTGTAGAGGTTGAAAATTCGAAGACGGGGCGCGATGTTTTGAGAATTGATTTACTGACGAGCTTGATGCAAATAATTTCGGAGAACAGCGACGCGAGTTATCCGCAGAAAATTTTTGAGATTGGAAAAGTGTTTAGCAAAGGAGAAAGCGAAACGGGAGTTTTAGAGAAAGAAAAGTTGGCTGTTGCTCTTATTGATGAGAGCGTGAATTTTACCGAGATGAAACAGGTTTTGGATTATTTGTTCAAGATGTTGGGAGTTGAATATTCGATTGAAGCAGTTGATGATTCGAATTATATTATTGGGCGATGTGGGAAAATTGTCGTCGGTGGGGCCGCACGCGGCATACCCTCTATAGAGGGCATCAAGGTGCCATCTTCATCGAGCAAAGTTGTTGGATATATTGGTGAGATTGCGCCGAGAGTTTTGAAGAATTGGAAGATTAAGATGCCGGTTGTTGGGATGGAGATTGGAGTTGATTTAATTAACTGAAATAGCTGCTTTTTTTTGATGTGTCGTCTGTTTCGAAATTTGCTTCGAAATTTTCGATGAGTTTGTAAATTTTTGGTTTGATGTCTTGCCATTCGTTGAAGATATTGTTGATAAATTTTATTTCTACTGTTTCGTTGTAGATGGTGTCGAGTTTCATTATTTCGATTTGGGATTTTGATAATGTCTTGTAAATTTCCTTTATTGTGTTTTTGTCGTCGGTGGATATATTTTTAAGAATTGAAAAAATGAATATTGGCGGGGCATTTGGATTAATTAGCGTTTCGAGAAATTGGATGTATGCTGTGATTTTTTCGTTGATAGCTCTTCGGATTTCTCTAATCAAAAATATTGGTTCTTTATCCTGGATTTTTTCGATGCCGTCAAAATCTTGTATTAGTTTTTTGAATTCTGGCAGGTTGTGTTTCTGTCTGAATTCGTTGTATGTTTTTTCAAGATTAAAATTTTTGTTTTCCATTGATTAGTTTTGAAGGGAGAGTTTATAAATTTTGAGTAAATTTAATTTTATGCCTGTGTAGCTCAGTTGATAGAGCGTCACATTGGTAATGTGGAGGTCCCGGGTTTGAGCCCCGGCACAGGCTTGGTTTTGAATTCAGCGGATTTTATTCGCAATTTACATCTCGGAAATTATTATTAACTTTGTTTTCTCGAAGCGAATTGTTTATCCCGACAGAAGGATTATTTTTTCTGCTGGTTTATAATTCTGGTGTTATTGAATTTTATCGCGTTGCCGATTAGGTGAGTTGTATCGACGCCGATGTCCCAGAGGTTTGATGCGCTTCGGCCTATCCATCCGAAATATAGATATGTTGCTTGGACTACTCCTTTTGGAGAAGAAATGTCGACTTGCTCTGAGGTGAATAGGCTGACGATTGAGAAGTATAGCAGGAAGCCGATGGTGATTATGACTAGAATTTTGACTTTTCGTGTTTGGTGTTCGGCTCTTAGAATTAGTAGGCCGATGACTACGAATATTGTTATTATGATTGCTTGGGTTATCATTATGTTATATGGTTAAACTTTTATATAAGTCTTTTGTTGTTATTGTATGAAGGTGTTTAGGATTTATTTATTTAGGCATGGGCGACGAAATACTTTGCGTTTTGAGATGTCAGACGTCAGGAGGAATTTGTTATGAAGAAGGAATTTAAGATTTATTTATTTAGGCATGGGCAGACGACGTTTAATCGGGACGAGAGGTTTACTGGGTTGAAGGATGCGAAGTTGACTGATATTGGGAAAGGGCATGCGCGAAAAATTACGAGAGGGTTGAAGAATAAGAGGTTTGAGGTTGCGATTCACACGCATTTGTCGAGGTCGAAGGATACTTTGAAATATGTTTTAAAGTTTCATCCGGAGTGTAAGATTATTTTGGAAGACGACCGGATGATTGAGCGGAGTTATGGTGAGTTGGAGGGGATGGGGCATGATGAGATTATTAAGAAGTTTGGGGTTGAGCAATATAATCGTTGGCATCGGGGTTATGGAGTTCGAGATAGGCCGCCGATGGGAGAGTGCTTTGTGGATGTTGAAAAAAGGGTTGGGGGTTTTATTAGGGATTTGAAAAAGTTTATGAGGAAGAATAAGGTTAGTGTTGCGATTTCTGCGCATGGGAATTCTATTAGGTTATTTAGGAAAATTATGGAGTGTGCGTCGGTGAAAGAAACTGTGAGTTGGTTTATTCCGTATGATAAGGTGTTTGAGTATGTGGTTTGATTTATTTCTCGCTTGCTAGAAATGACCACCAAGGTCTTCGTGTTTGGATTTCTTCACCGGTCTCAGCGTCGATTTGCGTAAGAACTTCTCTGTTTCTTTTAATGAATCCGAACAGCCGGAATTCTTTTTGGACTCTTGCTTCGTAGATTGCTTGAGTTTTGTTTCCTTCGCCAACTTGTTTGAGTTCGATTGTACAATTTCTTGATTCGTTGCAATTTTTTAATCTTAGTTTTTCAAGCGCTCTTTCGGCTGCGACTTCGGGCATGATTTTTATTTCGGCGTTTCGTCCATTGCTTAACATGATTCTTATTTGGCTTCCGTTTCCTTCGCTGGTTAGATTTAGTCTTGTTTTGATTACACTTTCTTTTTCTTTTATTTCCAGAATCTTGTTGTCAATTCGTTTAAGGGTGATGTTCTTTTTTTCGAGTATTACTTCTTCTTTTTCTTGAATTCTTTCACGGAGGTTTTCTATTTTTTCTTCGTTTAATCTTCGCATTTCCTGAATTTTTTCTTGACTATTTGTTGTAATTTGATTTTGGACTTGGGTTTGTTGAAGAGTAGATGTCTGTTGTTGATTTGTCGTCGTTGTGTTGGCTGCACAAATTAGAGTTAGAAATAGTATTGTTATTAGAAAGAGTGATGATATTTTTTTCATTTTTATTATAAGATGTTTTAGTATAAAAAGGTTTGGTTGAAGAAATTTTATATAGTGTGCTTACATTTAGTTTTGATGATTTGGAAACTTATTGGGGTGATATTGAGTTTATTTGTTGTGTTATTTTTGATTGAATTTGTATATCAGATTATTCCGAGTAGTCCTGTTGAAATGAAAATTGAGGAGATAAAAAGCGAGTCTTTTTTTATGATTGATTATGATAATGCTCCAATGTATTGGGAAAATTTGAGATTCAATCATAATAATATTTCTTATTTTATCGACGGTTCTTGTTCGAAAGTTCGTAGGGAAGCGATGATTGAAGCGTTTCGTATGTTTGAGTCTAAAACTAAAAATATTTATTTTTATGAGGTTGATGCCGACGCTGATATTGATATTGAATGTTCAAATAAATTTGTGGAGGTTGGTGATAATTTGTTTGCGGCTGGCGAAGGTGGGCCCGTGAGAGTTATTAATACAAGTCATTTTAAAATTATTAAGAAAGGGCGGATTTTTATTTATGATGACCCGAGGTGTGATTTTCCCATTGTTGAGTTGCATGAGTTGGGGCACGTTTTTGGGTTTGACCATTCTAATGATTCAATGAGTATAATGTTTCCTTATTCGAGGTGTGAACAGAAAATAACGGCTGGCATGATTGAATTGGTTAATGCTTTATATTCTATTGAGGCGTTGGCTGATGTTCGGATAGGTAATTTGACTGCGATTAAAAAGGGAAGGTATCTTGATTTTAATCTGACTATTTTGAATGATGGAATAATTGATGTTTTCGATGTTAATTTGAGTGTTGTCGTCGACGAACGAGTGGTCAAAGTTTTTGATGTTGGGGAAATTGATGTTGGGTCTGGGAGGATTTTTTCTGTTGAAAATTTTAAATTACCGTCTCGTAATTCTGTTGTTGCTGATTTGTACGTTGATAAAGAAAATGCTGTGAGAGAACTTAATGAAAAAAATAATGTTGTTAGAATAACGACGTAATTGTATAAAAATTTAAAAGGTTGTCATTTATGTTTGTTTATGGGAAATTCTTTGGATTATATCTGGATATTGAAAGCGTTAGATGAGTTGCCATTTAGCGTCGGAAAAAATTTGTTGGCTGATATTTTGAATGGAGACTTGAAAAACAAATCTGTGATTAAAAATCGGCTGGATGAGCTGGAAAGTTTTGGAGAATTGAATTGGGAGCGGGGAAAAATTTTTCGAGAAATTGACCGGTTAATTGTTAATGGGATGATTGAATTTGTTGCGAGCGATTATAATAAATTTATCAAAGTTTTGTCGTTGACGACGAAGGGGCGGGCTGAGATTTTTAATCCTGTTTCTGAAGAAAAAAAACTGGGGAAAAAATTTAATTTTGGGAAAACTAAAATTAGCGACGAGGATAGGATTAAGTTTCGTGAGTTAGATAGTTTTTTGTGTAAATTTAATGATGAGCAAAAGAAGGCGATAATTTCCGAGAAGGCGAATGTGCTTTGTGTTGCTGGGGCTGGTTCTGGAAAGACGACGGTGCTGACGAAGAGAATTGAGTTTTTGGTGAAGTATCGCGGGGTTGCTCCGAAAGATATTTTGGCGATTACTTTCACAAGAAGGGCGAAACAGGAGATGGAAAGACGACTTTCTAATTTCGGAGTTAGTGGTGTTGCGGTTCACACTTTTAATTCTTTTTGTGAGGGTATATTGAAAAAATATGGAATGAAAATTTATGGTAGGTCGATTCGAATGCAAAGTTATGGCGATAAAATTCTTGCGATGAATTTGGCTTTGGCGTCGCTGGGACTTAGTATGAATGATGTTTTGGATGGTTATTTTAGTTCTGGGCAGAAGAAATTTATGACGGGAAACAAGATGGCGAATTCTTTCATGAATGATTGTTTTTCTGTGATGGATTATTTTAAAATGACTGGGATAAAAGAATATGATTTTAGCGAAGGTGTCGATGAGAAACATAAGAAAAGCGCGAAGAGGATTTGTGATATTACTTGTTATTTGAAGGAGCATATGGAGGTACAAGGACTTCGTGATTATATTGACCAAATGATTGATGCGATTAATTTTTTGAAACAGAATGTCGACGCTGTGCCGAAGTTTGAGCACATTTTAGTTGACGAATATCAAGATGTGAATGCAATGCAGATTGAGTTGTTGGATTTATTGGCGTCGCCGAACTTGTTTGTCGTCGGCGATCCAAGGCAATCGATTTTTGGATGGAGAGGTTCTGATATAAATTATATTTTGGAGTTTGAAAAAAATCGAAAGAATGTTGAAGTTGTTCATTTGACGAAGAATTATCGGAGCGAGCGGGAGATTGTTGAGTTCATGAATAGTTCTATTTCGGAGATGGGGTTGCCCGATCTTTCTTCGAAAGATCGAGGTGTCAATGGTCAGGGGTTAGATGTCAGGGAAAATAGAATTAGAATTTTGAGTTTTGAAAACGAAGAGGCGGAGCGGGAATTTATTTTGAATGAGATTATTCGCGGTGGCGTTCCGGCTGATGAAATTTTTGTTTTGGCTCGGACTAATCGGCAGTTGATGGAATTGTCGGCGTTGATGAAGTCTCGTGGGATTGTTCATTTTGTGAGGACGGATGACAGGGGGCAGAAAATTGATGAGGTGGGGCCCGAGGGGAAAATTACTTTGGCGACGGTGCACGCGATTAAGGGGCTGCAGGCGGAGAAGGTTTTTGTGATTGGGGTTAATGAGGCGAATTTTCCGTGTAAGGCGTCGGACCATCCGGCGGTTGAGATGATAAAGAGAGATGAGTATGACAGAGAGGAAGAAGAAAGGCGGTTGTTTTATGTTGCGATTTCTCGGGCGAAGAAGTTTTTGTTTTTGACTTATTCGGGGAAGAAGGTTAGTCGGTTCTTACCGACTAGGGGTTAGGTATTAGGGATTAGGTATTAGTTTTTAACCGTTAGGATTTGTTGCGCGGTTCGTCCGCGCTTGCGGGATAGGAAGTTGATAAAAACTAAATATAAAATAAATTTATTCGAGTAATCCTCTAATTTTAGAAATTAAACCTTTCCCTGAAGCATATCTTTGATTGGGTAATTGCGGCGTAGGATTTTGATTACTTGTGTTAAGATTTGCAAAATAAACCATAGAATTAGGAGAAGAACTTTGAGCGATTGCTCTTGCTAAATCATCAATTTGTCTTCCTATTGTTCTTTCTAATTTTTGATAACCATTCCCCCATTTTTCATCTGGATCACTATCTGCCCGGACTATATTGCAAAATTTATAAGTATCTGAAACAAGACGACGAATTCTTCTACAATTTCCTTCATATGCCCTTGTCTCACAGATATCCTCTTTTCTCGAAGAAGGATTAATAATTTCAAGGCCATAGGTTAAAAATCCTCCAAAACCTTCCATCATGTCGTCTGCCCAAAATTTTGAATGAAAGTGTGTAGTTGCCCATAAATTGTCAGGATGCTCATTTGCATTTTGACATTGTATGTGTTGTGCAATTTGCGTTCTCAAAGCTCTTTCCCCATCGGTATGACATTCTAATCTCGGACAGGAGAGTAAATAATACATTGAAGCAGGATTCTTTATAGTAATAAAATGAGGTAAATATTTTTTTATCCTCAAATCTTCTCTCTTTGTTACAATCTTTTCAAAAATACCCCTTATTTCGTTAGGCGTTTCGATTACTGAACAGAAATCATTGTGCATTATACCTCCTTCATATAACCCGAAAATTCCCCCGGGGCGTCTTTGGCTATTCGCACTTCTTTCTTCATATTCTGCAATAGCTTTCCAATGAACAACTCTATAAGGATAATCTGGATGGCTCATCTCTTTAATGTGCTTTTCCCATTCTGGGTCTGTATTTTTTCTAAACCAGGCTGAAGGAACTCCTGTTTTCTTTTTTGATAATTCAGTTTTCATTATTCTGCACCTCCAACATTATTCCCGTCGTAAGCTCTCTTGTAAGATTCATTCGTTTGTCTAAGTTGTTCTTGATAAGATTGTTCGATTCTTTGGATTTCTCTTTGTTTCATTTGTTCGGCTGTGAGGTAGCCTGATTCTGTGTTGTAGTATATTGTTTTGTCGCCGGAGTTTTGTTCGACTACGATGTCTGCGAGTCCGTCGGAGTTTAGGTCATTTACATCAATTGTTTTTTTATCTACTTGATCTATATGTCTGTGCTTTCGTCTTTCTATTTCTCGAGGTATATCTATTAGTATTAGTTTGCTGGTCCCTATAAAAATAAGACCGAGTCCAGCAAGTAATTTTGATCCTTCTTTCATTTTATTAATTGCCTCCTTCTGTTTCTTCTCCTTTAATTCGCCATTGTATATCTTTTAACATGCCAAAATAATGTTCATTACCAAACGGAATTTCTAGTTCGTAAATCTTTTTATAAACAAAATCTGAAACTCTCTTGTATTCTCTTAAGAATATAGAATCAAGGTTTCCTATGGGAACAGACTCTGTAGTTATAGAATCTCCCGTTACTATTTTGTCATTTTCGACATGAAAGCCTCCACGCCCACTTATCAATCTTTTATCACCATATTTAAAATCTAATACATCAAAAAAAGTAATTTCGTTAAAAGGGATGGGTATTCCTATCAAGTGTCTTGTTTTGCTGCAATCCAATATCCTTCTTTTTGGTAACTCAAAAATACGCTGGTCTTCTAATCTCTCTTTTTTCATTTTATTCTCTGCCTCCAACATTATTTCCGTCGTAAGCTTTCTTGTAGAACTCGTTTGTTTTCTTTAGTTGTTCTTGGTAGGATTGTTCGATTCTTTGGATTTCTCTTTGTTTCATTTGTTCGGCTGTTAAGTATTCGCTTCCGGTGTTGTAATAAATTATTTTGTCGCCGGAGTTTTGTTCGACTACAATGTCTGCTAAGCCGTCGGAGTTTAGGTCACTATATCTAGCCGTTGAAGATTTTATAAAATTTTTATTGGCCTCTTGAACTCCTTTATTGTAGGTCATTATGGGAAGTATAACTATTCCTATCGCGCCAACTCCTCCAAGTATGAATGCAGGTACTATTGTTCTTATTGTTTCATTTGTCATTTTATTCATTATCCCCAGATTTTTGGAACATAAATTCCATTTTCGTTTATTAGTGAAATCTTTGTTCCTCGGTATTTTGATATGAATTCGGTTACGGCAGGTTCTAGATTATGAAATAAATCTTCAATACTTTCTACAGCACCTGTATGTTTTTCGTTTTTTAGTCTTTTAACAAAGTTTTCAAATGACCTTTTTGTTCTAAAATTATATTGGGCATCATGGACATCGAAAGGGCAAATTCCTTTGTTTAAATTAATATTTACATTCCCGAACAACCCTAGTTCTAGTTCAATATTTTCAAAAGAAGGTCTTCTGTCATGGGGCCCCCCAGTTAAATGATAACCAAATAATTCATTAAATAATTCGTAGCCTATTGTTTGTGCGTATGCAGGACACCTACCTTTATCTTCCATAGTAATTAATGGACGACCTTTATCAACTCTAATTGAATACATAAGATTTTGATAATTAATAGGATTATCTCCATAAAATATACTTCCTAGTTCGTCATCTTTTCTTCTCCCCATTTTCTTAACAATCTTAAGTAATTCTCTAATCTTTACTTCTTCAATTAAATTTCTCGAGCCTCTATCTTTCCTTTTTTGTTCTGTTTCCTTTCTCATTTTTATCTCCGAACTACTTGTAAGTAGTCATACAAAACATATGGATATTTCATATATAAAACTTTTTTTGTGATTTTCTTACTTTTTAGTAAGATTTATAAATATCAAACGGATAAATAAAATAA
>CAYXTT010000007.1:0-18439 GCA_964468545.1 Candidatus Woesearchaeota archaeon | reverse complement strand
GTTACAAAATGAAAAATGACAAAAATACAAATAGACTTGAGCGAGGAAGAAGACAGAATTGTAGAGATTTACAAATTAGTAAACAATCTAAAAACAAAACAGGATGCAATTAAAAAAATGGTAAAGTATTTTAAAGCTGAAATTAAACCTAAGAATATGAATAAAGAAGAAGAGTATTATAAGAAAGCTTTAAAGTTTTCGGAGGATAAAAAATGAATGTTGGTTTAATTCTTGGAATTGGAATTCCTGCTCTTATAGTTTTAGTAGGTGGAAATTATGTTTACAAAACTTACAATAGAATGATTAATCTACGAATGGATGCAGAAAGACAAACAAGTCATGTTCAAGTTCATTTAAAGAAAAAGTTTGATTTAATTCCTGCATTAGCAGAAGTTGTTAAGGGCTATGCTTCACACGAAAAAGGAACTTTTGAAGAAGTTACAAAACTTCGTTCTCAATGGGGAAAGGCAACAAATTCTGATGAAAAGATGAAAACAGCCAATATGCTTGAAGGAGCATTGTCAAAACTTTTAGTTGTTCAAGAAAGATATCCAAAATTGAAAGCAGATAAAAGTTTTCAAAACATACAAAAAAGTATTGGGTGGGTTGAGAGAGAATTAGTTAGAGAAAGAAAACTTTACAATAGAAGAGTAAGTTCTTATAATGTTAAACTTCAAGAATTTCCTTCAAACATTATAGGAAAAATGTTTGGGTTTAAAGAAAAAGAATTTTTTGGAAAACCAGATGCAAGTTTAGAATAAAATGGTTTTTTCTTTAATCTACTACTGGATAAAAAATCATATTAAACCAGTAGAACTTCCGAAATATCAATGGCTTGATAAAGTTGTTACTTTTTCAAATATCAGAGATGAAGACAATCAAGCAGATATTAAATTTTATGCAACAAAGAATTGGGTTGAAATTTATATAATAAATTCTTCTAATGTAGATTATCTAGATAGCAATCTAATCTCTAGAAATAATCATGGAGAAAGTTTAATAATTCCCAAATGGAAAGTTGTATCATATAAACCATATTCTTTAAAGAAAATCATAAATTCAGAAACAGATTTTGTAATGGAATTTATTGGAGTTAGTAAAAGAGATTACGAAAGATATTTGGAGTGGAATAAAAAATGAAAAAATCAGAAGTTAATCTATTGAAAAAGATTTTTTTATTTATTCTTGGTTTAATAAATATAATCCCTTCTCAAATAAACATTTATGAACATATTGTAAATTTTATAGAAAAAGATTTGCAGACAACAAATATTTTCTACGAAGCAATAGTTGTGGGAATTTGGTTTTTTAGAGCTTTGATAATTTTTGCGACGATTTACGAATTATATAAAATTATCAAATATAATGAAAGATACAAAGTGATAGGATATAAGTAAAAGTGCCCAATAAATAATTTTGGCGAAGCCGACTATTTGTTTTATCTTCGATAAAACCGCGCGCTCCTTTTTTATTTTCAGCAATTTCGTTTAATCAGCGATGTTATGCGACAATTTTAATTTCGTATTGGAGCGTTAAACGAAGATATCAAAATCGAGAATTAGGTAGCGGAATATTATTATAGGTGTTTGTTTTGTTATTTTTATGGTAAAGGATAAGGCGACTTTGATAATTACAGAGAAGCCGGCGGCGGCGGAGAAGATTGCGGCTGCGTTGAGTGGGGCGACTGACGAGAAGATTACAAACAAGGATAAGGTTTCGTATTATGAGTTTAGCCGGGGTGGGCGGAAATATATTGTCGGTTGTGCGGTTGGGCATTTGTATGGGATTCAGCAGATTGCAAAAAGAGGGCCGTTCCCTAATTTTGAAGTTGAATGGAAGGCGTCTTATAATAAGGGAGGTGGGGCGTTTACGAAAAAGTATTTGAATGTTTTGAAGAAGTTGGCGAGGGAGGCGGATGAGTTTATTGTTGCGACGGACTTTGATGTTGAGGGTGAAGTTATTGGTTGGAATGTTGTGCGGTTTGTTGCGAAGCAGAAGGATGCGAAGAGGATGAAGTTTTCTTTGCTGACTAAAGAGGCGCTTGAGAAAAGTTTTGAGAATTTATTGCCGACGATGAATTGGGGCGCTGCGGTTGCGGGTGAGACTCGACATTATATTGATTGGTTTTATGGGATTAATTTGTCGAGAGGTTTGATGAAGGCTTTGAGTTCGGCTGGGACTTTTAGGATTTTGTCGATTGGGCGGGTTCAGGGTCCGGCGTTGAAGATTGTTGCAGATAGAGAAAAGGAAATACAAGATTTTAAGAGTGAGCCGTATTGGAATATTTTTTTGCAAGTTAAAGATGTTAAGGGGAACAAGATCGAGGTAAAGTATCTTAAGGATATTTTTAATGAAAGCGAGTTGTTGAAGTTTAAACATTTGCAGGGGAAGAATGGGGTTGCGTCTACGACGATTAGCGAGGATGAGGTCAAGGCGCCGGTGCCATTTGATTTGACGACTTTGCAGACTGAGGCGTATAAAAATTGTGGGTTTACTCCGACGCAGACTTTGAAAGCAGCGCAGAGTTTGTATTTGGCTGGAGCGATTTCGTATCCGAGGACTTCGAGCCAGAAATATGATGTGTCGATTGGTTATGATAAGATTTTGAAGAATTTGAAGAAATATACCGTTGCTGTTAAATATGCTGTGAATAAAATGCCGACCGAGGGGGCGAAGGTTGATCCGGCGCATCCTGCGATTTATCCTACTGGGGAAGCTAAGAAAATTCCGGAGAGAGATAAGAAAATTTATGATTTGATTGTGAAGAGATTTATTTCGTGTTTTTGTGATTCAGCTTTGGTTGAGAATAAGAAAATTGGGGTTGTTGTGAATGGTTTGAATTTTGTGGCTAGGGGTTTGCAGATTCTAGAGAAAGCTTGGATGAATGTTTATCCGTCTTCGGTGAAGGAAGTTAAGGTGCCGACCGTTAATGGCGATGTTGATGTTTTGGAGATTCGGACTGAGGAGAAAGAGACGAAGCCGCCGAGAAGGTATTCTGCCGCGTCGTTGGTTAAGGAGTTGGAGAAAAGGAACTTGGGGACGAAGGCGACTCGGGCTGCTATTGTTGAGACTTTGTATTCTCGTGGTTATGTTAGGGAGAAAAGTATTGAGGTTACGGAGTTGGGGATGAGAATGTGTGATACTTTGGAGAAGTATGCTCCTGTGATTTTGGATGAGGCGATGACTAGCGATATGACGGCGGAGCTTGAGAAACTCGAGTCGATGTTCGGTATTCGGGGTGTCGGGGTGTCGGAGCTTGAGAAACTAAAGAAGGGTGAGAAGAAAGTTTTGGATGAGGCTAAGAAAGTTGTGACGAAGATTGCCGACGGTATGAGTAAAAATTTTGAGAAGATGGGGAAAAGTTTGGCGGACGCGAACGCTGTTGTTTGGGAACAGGAGAAGGAGGCAAATACGATGACGGAGTGTCCGGTTTGTCATAAGGGGAAGTTACGGGTTATGTATGGGAAGAAATTTTCGAGGTATTTTGTTTCGTGTGATGCTTATCCGGATTGTAAGACGATTTATAGTTTGCCGCCGCGCGGTGCTATGCGCCCGGCGCGAGACAAGGATGGTAATTTAGAAATGTGTGCGGAGTGTGGGTCCCCGTTGGTTATGAGCTTTCAGAAGGGGAAGGCGCCCTGGAAATTTTGTTTTAATCCTGAATGTCCGTCGAATGAGGAGTTGAAAAGGAAGAAAGAAGAATTTAAGGCGAAGTTGAAGAGTGGTGAGATTAAGGTTGGCGAGGATGGGAAGGTTGTGGAGGGGTAATTACTAATATGTGTTTAGAGTTACTGAACTTTTTGGAAGTATAAATCCTTTTTCATAAATAATTTTTTCTGCGTCTCTTATGAAAGTTATATCTGAACGGACATCTCTTGTCCATATTTGCTCGGTAGCCCTGTCCCCCGAATGGCTTCCGGCAGATGAAAGACAGACAACTCTTTCAAACTCTTCGTTTGTAGCTTCATATAATTTTCCTCTGACATCAAATCCTACTCCAACCATTGAACTAATAATATCTCCACAACTATAGGTAACGACATAATCATAACCTCTCTCAAGAACCATCCCTCTTACTTTGCTTGAATGTTCTTCTCTTTCTTGAAATGCTATGGCTCCATTTCTTGAGTTATATATTAATTTGAATTTGCCATTCATTTCATCAATTATCTTTAAAAAGTGATCAATATCTTGTTCCATAGTATTTGTCTTGTTTTTTGCTTTAAAAATAAATGTGTTCTTGAGAATATACTAGAATAGTCCGCGTTTTCGGATGCCGGTATTTGTGATTTCGAAGGCTAGTTCTTTTTGCGGGAGGGAGCGGTGTTTTTTTAGGATTAGTTTTCTTTTGCCGCTGTAGTTTTTTAGTTCGATGAGGCATTTGGACCAATATTTTAGGAGGTCGCCGCCGACCATTGAGACACGATGTTCCTGCGGTGAGTTGGTAGCAAGTAGTTGGTAGTCGGTGGTGTCGACGAATTGGGAGTAGACTTGGTTTGTGACGATGATTGGGATGTTTTGTTTTCGTGCGATTTCGTTTAGGGTTCGGAGTTGGTTTGCGAGTTTTCGGTTTACTTCTGAGATTCGTTCTTGGTCTTTTGATGTGATTGCGGTTCCGAGTTCGAGGCGGTAGAGCATTGCGATTGAGTCGATTATGATTAGGGAAATTGTTTGTTTTTTGACGTGGGTTAGCATTTGGTCGAAGGCTTTTTCTTGTTCAGAGAATGAGGTTGGTTTTAGGAGTAGGATGTTTTGTAAATCTTTTTCTATTTCTTCTTTTGTGCCTTGGTGGATTTGCTTGAATCTTTCCGTCGAGAAACCACCTTCAGTGTCGATGAAAATTACTTTGTTTCCTTTTTTTGCCTGAGATGTTGCGACGATGATGCAGAGATTTGATTTGCCTGAGCCGCCGGGTCCGTAAATTGTTGTGATGATGTCGGTTTCGTAGCCGCCTTGGAGAAATGTGTTTAGTTCGTAGGAGCCGGCTGATATTTTTTGTTCCATTGATTTTGTTAGTTTGCTTTAGATTAAAAGGATTTATATAATCGAGAAATACTTAATTTTATGGCGAAGAAGTCGGAACGAGCTGAGTTATTTATGAGAATTGTTGTTGCGATAGTTAGTGGAGTTGTTTTGAATGTTTGGAAATTTTTGATTGTAGTTTTGGTAATTGTTAATTGGTTTGTAGCTTTGTTTAGCGGGAAGAGGGATAAGGAGATTGCAGAATTTTGTGATTATTGGAATAGTGAGGTTTATAGGTTTATTAGATATTTAACTTTCGAAACGAATGAGCGACCGTTTCCATTTGCGCCAATGAAGAAGTTGGGGAAATTTGAGAAGTAATTATTTTAATTTTTTAAATTCGTCGACGGTGTTGTCAATTTCTTTTTCAAGTGTTGCGATTGCTTTTTTCAAGAATTTTTTTGGATTGTCTACTTCTATGTGAAGAATTGGATTTTTTGTTGGGTGGTCTCTCTTCCATGCTGCGAGTTTTACGCCTTCTTTGTTTAGGTAAACTCTTAGGACTTCGGCTATTGTTAGGCTTGATAATTCTATGTCGAGTTCATTTTTTTCGTCTTTTAGGATTTTGACTTCCATAAGTTATCTGTTAGAAATTTTGGTTTTTAAGGTTTGTTATTCTATTTTTGAGACGCCGTCTTTCTTTATTCGGATTATGTGGTCAACGAAACTTTCGATTTTTTCTTCGTGGGAAACAAGAATTGTTTGTTTAGCTTTGAGTTGGTCGAAGATGTCACGCATTTTATCGATTTGTTCGGTTGCGAATCCGTCGGTTGGTTCGTCGAGAATTACGACATCTTTTGTTTTTATTTTTGAGAGCATTGAGTTTAGGATTTTATTCAGGGAAAGTCTATATGCTAGTGCTATTGCTGTTCGTTCACCGCCAGAAAGGAAGGCATAGTCAATTTCGTAATCTTGATTTGTAATTATCGGCGTGAAATCCTCGTCTAATTTTACAGAAAGTGAATCTGAAACTAAAATTGAGAACCAGCCGGCGAAGATGCTTGAAAATTCATTTCTCAGTTTTGCCATAACATTTTTTTCTGTCAAGTCTATCATTGTAATAAATTTTTCCTGAAGCCAATCCTGAAGTTCTCTGAGATAATTAATTTGTCCTCGGATTTTTTCTTTGTTTTTGATTTCGGCGGATAATTCTTCGAGTTTTATTTTTAGTAATTCCAACTCTTTATTTTTTGTTGCTATAATAATTTCTTTTTCTCTAAATATCTCGCTTATTTTCTGAAATTCTTTTTTTGTCTTGTCGAAAATTTCCTGTGATTTTTCGAAGCTTTGAATTTTTTCTTGTAGTTGTTGCATCTTTTCCTGAAATTCTTTTATTTCATTTGAGATTCTCTCGAGGGTAAATGCGTCACTCTTGATTTTTGTTTCGATTGTTTTTTGGTGTTCTGCTTTTATTTTATCCTGCTGAAAATTGCTTTTGTCTATTTCATATCCTTTGGTTAATTCTTTTTCTATTTCTATTTCTTTTATTAAAAATTGTTTTTGTTGAATTTTTTGTTCAAGTTCCCTATTTATTTCTTCGATATCGAATTGTGTTCTTTTTGCAATTTTGTTTTTGTGTTCTTGCTCGACGGCCTGAAAACATGTTGGACAATTTTCAATAGACATTATTTGTTCTCTAAGTTTTTGTGGTCTTTCTTTTTGAGAATCGAGAACTGATATTTGCGAAGAAATTTTTAGAAAATTTGAATTTTTTTCATCTAAAATTTGTTTATGTTTTTCCAGTAACTCTATTACTTTTTTTAATTTCTCTTCGGAAAAATCTATTTTTTCGTGAATTTGTTTCTGCATTAATATTATTTCTTTCTGGATTCTGGATTCTAAATCTTTTTTGCTTTGTATAAGCAAAATTTCTTTCGCCAGTTCTGATTCTAATTCTTTTTTTTCATCTATTAATTTTTGACTTAATGTTAATTTATTTTCAGATTTTTGTTTTGTTAAAACAAGATTTTGGTATTCTAAATTCAAATTGTTTGATTCTTTCGCGAGGATTATTTTTTTTTCGTTTTCCGACGTGAATTTTTCTTTTAGGAGATTTAATTCCGAGGATAAAACTTCCTTTATTTTTATTGCTTCTTTTACTTTTTGGAGAAATATTTGAGAATTCTCTTTAATTTTTTTGTATCTGTCAATACCGAAAATGTGCCTTAATGTGTCGAGGCGAATTTCTGGTTTTTCTTCTATGATTGATTTCATTTCTTCTTGCGGAGTGTAGACGGTAAACTTGTAAAGAAGATTTGATTTTTTTATAAATTCTTTTGGGTAATTAAGAAGATTAATCACTTTGTCTTTCATTTCTGATGTTGAGAGCTCTTCTCTTTTTGAATCGATTGTGATTGTGTTTGAATCTTGTGTTATGCCGCCGCTTGACGATTGTTTTATTGTTCTTTCTATTATGATTGTTTTGTCGTCGATGTTTAATTCCAGTTTTGCGTATGCAGCGTCTTTTCCATGTCTTAAGATTGATGTCCCTTTTTGTCCCGGTTGAAGACCGAAGAGCGCGAACTGGAGTCCGAGGAGAATTGATGTTTTTCCCGAACCTATGTCGCCCGCTAAAAGCACGGAACCTTTTGGAAACTCGATTGTGAGGTTCTCATAACTTCTTATGTTTTGCATGGTTAATTTTTTTAGCAACATTATAATATTTGGTTAAGTTCCAGAATGTTTTTTAATTCCGATATGAGTCTATCTTCGTAGATTGTTATTTTTTCATCTTCGTTTTTTTCGAGAGATAAAATTGCCATTAATTGAAGCATGTATTTATTGAAATTTGTTGGATTTTTTTGAGAATATTCGCCAAGAATTTTTTTCTCTATGTTCTCAATATTATCTGTTGGTGATGACTCAATTTCCATTTCTGATTCTTGAAGTTTAATTGATGAGATGTTTCTTAGAAAAACATATGTCTGTTTTTTTCTTACAAATTCTTCTATTTCGTTGAATCTGATGTCGCCAGTTTTACCCTGAGTTAATATTCCTTTTAATTTTAGGAGAACGATTTTGTCATTCAGATTGTATTTATCTAGTTCTGATATTATTTTCTGCGTCGCTGTTAGTGCGTTCGTGATTTCAATTTCGATTGAGACAACGTCCTTGATTGGAATTTTTATGTTTTGAGTTTTTATTTTGCCATTGATGATTTCGCACAACTGGAAGCTTCCGTATTTTAAATCTGAAAGTTCCTGAAAATTATTTGGAAATGTTGGACCAGGATAAATGTAATGAGAAGCTGATTCTTGTGATTCGAAAACTTGGTGTATATGTCCCATCGCGTAATAATCTGCGAGTGGAAGTTTTTGTTTTTCGATTGAATTCATTGGGATTGTGCCGATGACATCTTTTATCGTTGTATGAATCATAAAAATTGTGAATGGATGAATTGATTCGAGACAAATCTTTTTGAGGTCTTCGATTTCCATTCCGGATTTTCTACCCGGGTATCCGTAAATTGCGATGTCGTCGTGCATTTGTGGTTTTAGTTTTATCTTTCCGTCTTCTTGGTATTCCCAGTTTTCAACGTTTTTGCAGAATCCAGCTTTTTCCAGAACGTCTAAGAAAGTTTTTCCCGAAGTTGAAAAATCGTGTGAGCCGGCGATTAGGTATACTGGGATTTTTGCGTCGTGGAGTTTTTTGAATTCAGCGAAGGATTCTTTTAGGATTTCTATTGGTGGATAGGCCGAGTCAAACAAGTCGCCGGAAATTAAAACGAAATCAGCTTTTTCTTGAATGCATCTTTCTATAACTTTCTGAAATGATTGGAGGTTTAATTTTTGAAGTTCTTCTTGCCGCCAACTTCCGAGGTGGCAATCTGCCAGATGTGCAAATTTTGTCATGTTTTAGAAAAATTGGGTTTGTTTATAAGGATTATTGGGGTTGGGTTGTGGGTTATCATCTGCGTTTGGCGAAGTCGTGAGCGTAGTGAACGATTTGGGAAAAATGCGAGCCGAGCATTTTTCCGTTAAATTCCTGTTAGTTTCTCCGAATGAAATGAGGACGAGATTTTAGTGCAACGATGCCGAAGGCAAAAATCTCGAGTAAGCGGGCGAGCGTATTTTAGTGCAAGTCTTATTAACTATAGAGTAGTTACTGACCGAAAGTTTTATAAATATAAACCAATTACAATTAATTATGAGATTCGTAAGGAAGGCATTAGGAATTGGTGCATTGGTTTTAGCTTTAGCTGGATGCGATAACCAACCAAGAAATTATAATTCTTATGCTGATTTAAATGGCGATAAAAGACAAGAAGTTGTCGCAGGAAATTACGGTCAGAAACATTGGTCTTCGGTAGATTATGATTTAACTGCTAAAATTTCAAATTCTGATGGCAGTTATGGTGAGTCAAAATTATTGATAAGATTTAAAGATAGACCAGACCAAATCGAATTTACTGATTTGGATGGGGATGGAGATTTAGATTTGATTTTTAGCAAGTATGGTCAGAAACATTGGTCTTCGGTAGATTATGACACATTTGTTGCTAAAAACGACGGAAAAGGAAATTTTGGCGAACCTGAATTAATCAATAGACAAAAGAAATAAGACTTGCACTATTTTATTATTTCTCAAATTTTAATTTGACTAACTTTTAGCTCGCCCGCTTATTGAAACTAACATCGGAATTTAACGAAGTTAAAATTTTGAGGCAACCCACAAAATTTTAATTTGGGTGATTTTCTGCAAGAAAATCCCTTTAAATCGCTGTTATGTGTTTTTTCTGCAAGAAAAAATCGCCGAAGGCGACAGTATGACGCAGATAGGCACTTATTTTGTTCCAATAATAGCAATCCAAACCATTCCCACATCTACAAACTTAATATTCTTCAAATTAGCAGAAGTATAATATTCAAGCAATTCTTTTTTAGAAATCCTCTCGAAGGTTCCCTTCGATGTATCAGTTTTAGATTCGTCAGAACCAATAATGTTTATTCCAATCGAAGGGTAATATTTTTTCAAAAATTCTGTTGTTTCTTTATTGTCTTTCCAAGTTAAATTGATAATTTTAGTATTGTCTTTTGCAACTCGCTTCATTTCATTAATGAGTTTTTGACGCTCAGATTTTTTCAGAGAACCAATTAAATTATAAGTGGCATAAACTAAATCGAAAGATTTATCTGAAAAAGAAATATCAAGAGCGTCATCTTCTAAAATTTCAACATTGTCTATATTTTTGCATCGCTCTTTTGCGACATCCAACATTTTTTTATCGTTATCGATGCAAACAATTTTTTTAACAAACTTGGAAAGTAAATCTGCTGGTCTTCCAGCACCACAACCAACATCTAAAACTACAGAATTTTTTTCTGAATTGTTATTGAGGGTCTCTAATTCCTTGTTAAAAGTATTTTTTAATTCTGGCAAGGGATTTTCAATTACTTGAATATAATTTTGAACATAATCTTCTGTCATAGTATAAGGTTTGGATTGCTACTAAATAAATTTAACTAAAAGTGCCTGTCGAGTAATATTGCACATAACATCTTTTAATCGTAGTTTTTCCATTTGTTCCATGGGTTTCCATAGGGAATGACCTTTAAGTAAGTGGAAATTAAGTTTAATTATTGAATTCTAGAATTAGTAGTTCTTCCATAAATATTTTTTTCTTAGCGACGATTTTTGGATTGAATTTTTTTATTTTATTCATTGGAGTTAGATTTGAAATTAGGAGGAAAATTTTGCCGTTTTTGGTTAAATATTTTTTAGCTTGTTTTAAAAAATTGAGTGAGATTTCGTCGCCGTTTTTCCCGCCGGTTGTTGCGATTTGTGATGATTTTGGTTCGCGTTTGTCGAGTGGGAGATATGGTGCGTTGAAAGTTATGATGTCGAATTTGTCTTTGATTTTTTCGAAAAGATTTGACTCTATTGCAATGAATCCTTTTTGTTTTAAGAGTTTTATTGATTTTGGATTTATGTCGACGGTAGTTATGTTTTTTTTGTCGAGGAATTTCGATGCTGTTTCTGAGAGGATTCCGGAACCGGCACCCATGTCTAACATTTTTGTCCTTGTTAAAAATGTGGGGGTTGGGTTGTGGATATTGGGTTGTGGGGATTTGAAATAATTTTTTAGGAATTCTGCGAAAAAGTATGAATCGGTGGCTGGTTGGTAAATTTCCATTTTAAAATATTTTATTCCAGAAGAGTCCGAGTAACACAGAGGCGATAAGGATTAGTACTATTGCTGATATTATTATTAAAAATTTTTTAGATAATTTTTTAGGTTTTGTTACAACGGGAATGGATTCTAATTGTAATTTTTGTGGCTGTGATTTTACTGGAGATGTTGTTTGCTGAGAAGTTTTTATGGTCGTTGATATTTTTTGCGATGCAGATTCCACTTCTTCGGTTTTGTATCCAGCGTTTATGAAGCTTTGTTTTGCTTTAGTTATGTTTTCTCCTCTTAATAATGCATTTCGCAACCCCCCACTTAGCTCTTCTTCTCGGTTTGGTGTTGATGATATTACAATTTTAGGACGCCTCCATCTTGCATTAAATGACATTGTTTACCGAGTTTATATCCAAGTTCTTTTGATAGGTCGGCCATTGGTTTTGTTTTGTCGAGTCCGCCATGCGCAGGAATTATGTGTTGCGGATTCATTATATGTACTATATCTCTGAGGTCTTCTCTCCCAGCGTGGCCTGAAACATGGACATCTCTAAAAATTCTTGGCTTACTTTTTTTTAAACGATTTTCCATTTTTGCAAATTGTTCTTTATTGATTGGTGTTGGGATTACACTTGAAGAAAAAATAATGTTATCATCGTGATTTAATTTAAATGGAAGTTCGTGCCTTGATAATCTTTCGAGAATTGAGCCCGGTTCGCCCTGATGTCCTGTACAAACTATCATGTAATCTTTTCTTTTTCTTTCAATTTTGTGTAATGTTTTCTCAACTTGTCGTCGGTATTTTGATATTTTTATATTTTTGAGAAATGGCGCTATGCCTATATTTTTTGCTGCGGTTGAATATTTATCCAAGCTTCTTCCGAGAAAAATAACTTCTCGATTTAATTTTTTTCCGAATTCTACAATTGATTTTAGCCGTGCTATGTGTGACGAGAATGTTGTTATAATCATTCCTGCGTTTCTATTTTGGATTGTTAGAAGAACTTCTTGAAGTAATGCTTTTGCAATTTTTTCTGATGGAGTTTTTCTTTCAGAGCCGGAATATAATGAGTCAACAATAAAAGATAGAACGCCGTCCTTCGCGATTTCTCTTAATCTTTTATAATTTGGTCTTAATCCGAAGGTTGGAGTATCGTCGAGCTTGAAATCATTTGCGTAGAGAATTGCGCCTTTTGGTGTTTGAATTGCAATCATGAGACATTGCGCAGTTGAGTGTGTTATATTTATAAAATCAATTTTGTATTTTTGGTTTTTACCGTTAATGTAAAAAGTTGTGTTGGGTTTTATTGCGTGAATTCTGTTTCTGAGGGTTATATTATTGTCGGAAAGAAGTGAGTTAAGAACTTGGATTGTAAATGGCGTTCCGTAAATCGGTGCGTTGTATTTGTTGGATAAAAATGGAATTGCACCGACATGGTCAAGATGTGCGTGGCTGATAAATTGTGCTCGAATTTTATGACGAATATTATTTATAACTGAATCTTGTGGAATTGCTTCGATAGATTTTAATTTTTTTTCAGTAAGAATTTTGTCCCGTTCTTGCATCGAAACTATTGCTGGGAGAAAAAAACCTTCGTCGAAGATGAACGCGTCTTCTTCGAGTTCGATTACCACCATATTTTTTCCGACTTCTGAGAACCCGCCAACTGTATGTATTTTCACCATTTATTGTGTTTAGTGATTTGAGTTTTTAAATTGTAGCAATGTTTTTAACCTTGCTGGAATTTGATTTATTATGAATAAAAAAGGGCTGATTGGATTGATTGGATTGATTGTAGTTTTGTTTGTTGTGGGGTTTTTCTGGTTTGTTAGGAATTATGATTTTATTGGTGAAAGAAATTTTGAGAACAATTTTTCACAGATAGCAAATCCTGCGTCTGTTTATTGTATTAATCAGGGTGGCAAATTAGAAATAAAGAATGAAGATGGCGGACAGGTAGGTTATTGTGTTTCTGTCGACGGACAGGAATGTGAAGAATGGGATTTTTACAGGGGAGATTGTTCTTTTGAAGGAATTCAAAAATGTGTTTCGGCAAGTTGTTGTCATGCTTCTTCGTGTGTTTTGGAAAATGATGCCCCGAATTGTGAAATGAATATATGTACTCAAGAATGTCGTGGTGAAACGATGGATTGCGGGGAAGGAAGTTGTGCATTTGTCGACGGAAATTGTGAGGTGAAGTGGAATGAATAAATTTTTGAGTAGTTTTGTTTTTGTAATTTTGATTGTTGGGATTGTGTTTATGGGATTTTTTGTGCAGGGAGCGAATGGGGATGAAATGAGAGTGATTATGAAAACTCCAAACAGCATGAGTAATTTTAAATCGGTAACTTCTTTTAGTTATGTTAATTCTGTTATTGATGTTGATGTGAAAAATAAATTTGGAAATCTTGTAGTTGTTGATGTTGATAATGAGAAAATTAGAGAGATGGAAAAACGTGGCTATGAATTTGTGGGTCCTGATTTGGAAGTTCGTGCTTTTCTTCAAGATAGTGTTGATATAATTAATACTACTGGGGTTTGGTCGAAAAAAGTTTCAAATGAAAATCTTAATGGGAGTCGTGTTTCAGTTTGTGTAATTGATAGTGGTGTTGACGTGAATCATCTGGATATTCAGGGAAAGGTTTTGGCGCAAAAATGTTTTTGTTCTTTTTCCGAGGGTGCGAATAGTAATTGTTGTTATGGGAACTTAGGTGAGTCCAATAATGCCAGTGATAATAATGGGCACGGAACTCATGTTGCGGGAATTGTTGCTGCCTCTGGGGGAATTAATGGAGTCGCCAAAGGGGCAAATATTGTTGCGGTTAAAGTTTTGAATTCGAGTGGGTCTGGTTCCTCGTTAGACATAGCCAAGGCAATTTCTTGGTGTTCTAACGATACGCAAATTAACGCTTATAATATTTCTGTAATAAGTCTTAGTCTTGGGGGTGGGCAGTATTCTAGTGAAGCCAGCTGTTATGATCCTGCGAATATTGAAAGTTCTATTAATATTGCTGTTGCAAAAAATATTTCTGTTGTTATAGCGACGGGGAATGGAGATAATCCGGTTGCTGGAATAGCAAGTCCGGCTTGTTTGCCGAATGTTACGCGAGTTAGTGCTGTGGATAAATTGGATGCATATGTAAATTGGGCATATAGAAGCAATGGATTTCCAGATATACTTCTTGCCCCGGGTGTAAATGTAAATTCTACATCTCCCACTTATCATGTTTTTTTGAATGATTATGGTTATTCTAATTATTACATGAGACTCAATGGAACTTCTATGGCGACGCCGATGGTTGCTGGAGCAATTGCAATTATTAATCAAATGTTAAAATTAACTGGACAAAGTAAAACTCCGAGTCAAGTCAGAAGTATTTTGAATGACACCGGAAAACAAATTTATGATTCTTTGAGTGGTAATAACTTCTCTCGAATAAATGTTTACGATGCTGTTTTGTCTATTGATAATATCGCGCCAAATATTGAACTCGTGTCGCCTGTGAATTTTTCTGTTGATGCGAATGTTAATTGGACTTTTGTTTGTAATGCGACGGATTGGCAACTGGCGAATTTGACTTTGAAAATTTGGAATTCGAGCGGACTTTATTATAATGCGACAAGTAATTTAAGCGGTGTTGTAGGGGAAGTGAGTTTTAATATAACTAACATGAGCGAAGGTTTGTATTTTTGGAATTGTCTTGGAGTTGATGCGCTTGGGAATTCTGGTTATGCTTTTGAAAATTTTAGTTTAACTATCGGCGGGCTTTTTACGACGCTGTTGTTGCCTGAAGATGGTGGCTATACTAATGTTAATGATACAAATTTTAGTTGTCGGGTTGTTTCTGATGGGAATTATTCTCTTTCTAATGTGACATTTTATTTGTGGAATTCGAGTGGGAATTTGAATTATAATTTAACGAAGAATATTTCTGGTTTTAATAATGCGAGTGTTTTTAATTATAGTTTTGTCGAAGATGGAAATTATTCTTGGAATTGTCTTGGAGTAAATAATGCAAGTAATTTTTCGTGGGGTAACTTAAATTATAATATTGTTTTTGACACTGGGGTTCCAGTTATTAGTTCGCTTTCGAAAAGCGTTAGTGGTTCTGGTGCGACGATAAGTTGGACGACGAATGAGTTGGCGAATTCTTCTATTAGCGGAGATGTTAGCGGGAGTTTGAGTAGTTATGTAACAAGTCATTCAATTGTGATTTCTGGACTTTCTCCGTCGACAAATTATAATTATCTTGTGAGTTCTTGTGATAGGGCTGGGAATTGCGCCAATAATTCTGATAGTTTTACGACTAATGCTGTTGTAAGATTGAGTGGTTCGCCTGGTGGAGGTGGCGGAAGTTCTGTGAATGTTTTGTTTTTGCCAAAAATTTATGAAGTAAATACTAATGAAATCGGAGATGGTTACACTCAGAAGTTAAAAAAAAATGATAAAATTAATTTTAGTATTTTTGATTTTGAGGGCGGGAGACATTTATTGAGCATTAATGAAGTTGGAAATGATTATGTTGAACTGACTATTGAAAGTGAGCCGATTAATTTGAAATTGGGTGTCGGACAATCTGTGAAATTGAATTTGACGTCGGTGATTTATTATGATTTATTTGTGAAGTTAGATGCCATTATTGGTGACGAGGCGGAGTTGACGATTCAGTTGATTAATGAGTCGATTGAATTAAAGGTTATTGGGGGCAATGAGAAAATTATTGAAACTAAAGTTGAAGTTGTCGGGAATTATTTATGGGTTGTCTTGGTTTTGGTTGTGGTTTTGGTTGGGATTGTTTTTGTTGTTATTAAATTAAATAAGAAGAAATTAAAAGATTTGGGTTATAAGAAAAATAAGAAGAAATTAAAAAGATTGAAATACAAAAAGAAAAATGATAAAAAAATTAAAACTTAAGCCATCTGCGCGAGACAAGAGAAGATATTTTTTAGTCAGTACTTCAAATGAGAAAGTTGAGAAGGCGATTTTGGAATATCTTGGGATTTTGGGATTTGGTAAATCTGCTTATATGTTTGTTGGAAAATCTGGGACAAAAACTGTTGGAAGTTGTTTAGTAAAGTCATTAGATGATGTGCGGGCGGCGTTGGCTTTTGTTGGAATTAAGATTGAGAAAGTTAGTGGGACGATTAAAGGGTTGGGTAAAAACAATAAAGCTTATTAAGGTAAATTCTAAGCTATGTCATGGAAGAAGGTTGGTATAACCTTCATGCCATTTACATAAACGAAAATGGAAGATATTCAGCATCAGCAAATGGGGTATGACCGAGCGGCGACGATGTTCGCGCCCGATGGGCACATACTTCAGGTAGAATATGCGGAAAAAACAATTAGGTTGGGTTCGGCTTCAATTGGAATTGTTTGTAATGGTAGCGTCGTTATTGTTGCCGACAGACGACAAAGGGATAGATTATTAGTTGAGGAATCGGCAAATAGGATTAATGAGGTTGACGGGCATATCATGGTTGTTTTTGCGGGAATTACTTCGGACGCGAGAGTTTTGATTGAGAAGGCACGGGTTTTGGCGCAACAGCATTGGGTAACTTATGATTCGGCGCCGAGTGTTGAAGCGATTGTTCGGGATGTAGCGGATTTGAAACAGCAGTTTACTCAATATGGCGGGGCTCGTCCGTTTGGCGCTTCGATGATGTTTGCGGGAATTGATGGAAAGCCGACATTGTATATCACAGATATCACAGGGAATTATTTGAGATATAAGGCAAATGCGATTGGCGAGGATGATGAGAAAATTAAAAAGATATTGAGGGAGAAGTATCGGGATGGGATGACGAGCCAGGAGGGTGTTAAGTTGGCTTTGGATATTTTTAGAGAAATACAGGGAGATAATTTCAATGTTGAGAGATTTGATATTGGGATTTTGGGAGTTGGTGGGATTAGTAGAATGGGTGGGAGTGAAGTAGAGGAAAATTAACCGCGAACGGCGCGGATGGATATGGACTTCGGAAAGTTATTTATAGTTTGTTTCTATTGAGTTTTATGGAAAATAAGTTTTTGCACGAGGTTGCAATTACGGCGATTATTGTAAAGGATGGGAAATTTTTGTTGACGAAGCGGTCGGCGACCAAGAGGAGATTCCCAAATATGTGGACGGTGCCGGGCGGGAAGTTGGAGATGAGTGATTATGTTGGGTTGCCAAAGGATACGAAGGATTATTGGTATAATGTTTTAGAGAAAGTTTTGAGACGCGAGGTTAGTGAGGAGGTTGGGATTGATATTCGGAATATTGAGTATGTGACGAGTTTGGCGACGGTTCATGGGGATGGGGCGCCGTCGTTGGTGATTTCTTGTGTTGCGGATTGGGAAAGTGGTGAGGTTGTTTTGCAAAAAGAAGAGTGTGATGAGTTTGCTTGGGTGACGTTAGAAGAAGCTAAGGATTATGATTTGCTCGACGGAATTTATGATGAGTTGGTGATGGCTTCTAAACAATTGAGTGGAGTTAAGAGTGAGTGGAAGAGGTTTTGATGGGGGAATTTTTAGCCACGAATTACACGAATGTACACGAATTTTTGAGAAGGTTTATATATTATTGTTGATGAATATTTTTATGGTGCAGACGACGGCGAGGGCTACGAGAGATGGGAAGCATTTTGAGATTTTGGTAGATTTGGACGAGGCGTTGAAGGTTCGGAAAGGTGAGGGGAATGTTGGCGTCGCTGTTTTGACTAATGCGGTTTTTTATAATTTGAAATCTGGTGAGCATGCTTCTGGTGAGGATTTGCAGAAATCTTTTGAGACTTCTGATTTTATGGAGGTTGCTGAGAAGATTATTCGGAGTGGGGAGATTGAGAAGCCGGCGGATTTTGTGAAGAAGGGGCATGATGCGAAGTATAAGCAGGTGGTTGATTTTTTGGTTCGGAATGCGGTGTCGCCTGAGGGTCGGCCTTATACGCCGGATAGGATTATGAAAGCTTTGGAGGAGGCGCATGTTAATGTGAAGAATAAGTCGATTGAGTCGCAGGTTGGCGAGATTGTTGATGCTTTGGCGAAGGTATTGCCGATTAATATTGAGAAGAAGAGGGTTAAGCTGATTGTTCCGGCGATTTATACCGGGAAGGCGTATGGGATTGTGAAGGAGTTTATGGTTAGCGAGGATTGGAAGAATAATGGGGATTTGGAAGTTGTTGTCGAGATGCCGGCTGGTTTGGTTATGGATTTTTATGATAGGATTAATTCAGCGACGAGTGGAAGTGTTATGAGTGAGGAAGTGAAATCGTAAAGTTTAAAAACCGTTTTTCTTAAGGATTGTGATACGAGAAAA
>CAYXTT010000006.1:0-21632 GCA_964468545.1 Candidatus Woesearchaeota archaeon | reverse complement strand
ACAAAGAAAAATTGTTTCTGGTTCTGAAAGTTTGGTCGTTAGAATGAAAATTTGTCGATGAATTGGATTTCTTGAAAAATTGGGATTATATATTTATGATTATTTGTAATTTAGGCTCTCTCTTTTAGAAAAAGTGGCGGATTGAAAATCCTAACGTTTTTCTCGCCAGCTCGAAAATGAGGTTCCCTGGAATTAGAAAACTTAAATTGGCGAGCCGTGGAAGCTTCGCTAATAAGACAAACTAAATATCTATAATGATTTGTAGTTTGTCTATCACGAGGACTGGCATTAGGGATTCTCTTTCACCTGTTTTTTCTGCGTGGAATTCTACAAATCCGAATCTTTCTAAGACTTTAATATCTTCCCTTACTGATTTGAAATCTCTGCTTAATATTTTTGCTAAGGCATAAATTGATTTTGGGTTTTGATTTTTTAGGACATATAGTATTCTGGCTTTTTCATTACTTAATATGTTCCGCAATAATTTTATATCTGAGAAATCGTGCGGTTTTTTTGCTCCAACTAATTTTGAAACAAAGTTTCCTTTATTTACATTAACGTCAACATATCTTATTTTTGTTTTATTTTTAGAATTCATTGCTGTTGAATGGTTTATTTAATATATAAATATTATGTTTTGTATATATGAGTGATTTTTTACCCTATATTTTTGTTTGGTAAAAATTACTGGGCATTTGAGCTCTCTGAAATTGTTATTTTTTATATGTGATAACAGAAGTTTTATAAATAAACTCTATAAAATCGCTGTTTTTGGGGAATCTTTTGGGTAGTTAAGATGATAAGATTTATATAGTGAAAATTCGTGGGTTGTTCAGCGTTGTTGTTTATCAATGATGCGTTGACTAGTCAGTGTACATATAGGGACCTAGTGATGACAACTTATAACGCTCCCTAGTTATAAGAAATAAAGTTTGACTTTCGTTGCGACAAGAGATTGTTACAGCAAGAAGGAAGTTAAAACTTTTCCGGCCAGGCTATTAGAAAACTGAACTCGCTTTTGCGGGGCCTTGAACAAGGCGGCTAAGCTAATAGTGCTGAAAGGAGGTTTAAAATAATGAAAAATATATTTAGAAAAGCTATAACGGTATTGGGAAGTGCTGCTTTGATTGGAATGACTGTAGGTGCGGCTTCTGCTGCTTCTTACCCATCCCCTTTTACAAGTAACACGGCTATTGTTGTTGGTGCTAATGCAGCTCCATCTGACAATATTGCTGCTTCCAGTATTGCTTCAAATTTGGATGCTAACGCTGCTGGTGTTACAACTGGTAGAACTACCGGCGAAATTGTAAGTCTTGCTAGTGGATCGGACTTTCTTTATTTGAATGATGATCTTGGTGAAAATATTGCAACTTTAACAAAGGATAATTTACCTACTGTTTTGGCTGATGGTACTTTTACTGATGATGATGGTACTGAGTATAAATTTGAGCAAACTATTGCTCTTAGTACTCATGCGGATAATGGAGTTGCGTTCACTAATTCGGATAATGATTTAGATGACCCTGCTTTGGCTTTGGAACTATCTACTTCAACAACTAATAAAATTTATGACCTTACTGCAACTTTTAATAAGGCTGTAAATTTATCTGCTGCTGCTTCTGAAGGTCAAGATATAACTCTTTTCGGTAAGACATACACTATTGGTTCTGCTACTGATAGTAATACTCTTGTATTGCTTGGTGGCGCTGGTAGTGCGATTATTAATGTTGGAGAAAGTAAGACCGTTACTGTTAATGGCATAAATTATGACATTGCTTTGAATGGGCTTAGTTCTGCTGCGGTTACTCAAGCTAGTATAACTGTTAATGGTGAAACAAAAACGTTTACACAAGGACAATCTAAGTCTATCGGTGGAATTGATGCATATGCGAAGACTGTTTTCCGAACGGGAAATGATGGTTCTGGATATGCTGAGATACAACTTGGTGCTGGTAAATTAACTCTTGAAACAGCTAATGCTGTGAAGACAGGTACTGATGCTGATGATATCGAGGGTACTTTGGTTACCTTAACACCTGCAACTGGAGATATTACTGGAGCTTTAACAAAGATAGTTATTAGTATTGCTGCTGCTGATAATGATGAGAATCATTTGTTGGTTGGGCAATCGTTTGTTGACCCTGTTTTTGGAACTGTTCTGCTTAATTTTGATGGTGTCGAAAATGGACCTGTGTTTACAGGACAAAAAGATACTGGGCGAACTAATCTTGAAATCAGAAAGGGTGGTAACCGAGAACTTCAGTTAGTATTAACTGATAATTTGGGCAAGACTGCTACTGTTCCGTTTACTTATCAGGGTGCTTTACAGGATGATGACAACAAGACTATTGAAATTGTCGAGGGTGCATCTATTGCGAAGGATGAATATTTCATTTTGAATAGTGGAAATAATTATCATTTGATGCAATTAACAAAGCTTAGTATGGCTGCTACTGCTGCTCAAAGCGATGTTGCTATGAAGGATTTGTTTAGTGGTACTACATATACGTTTGATGATCACAATTTTGGTAGTGGATATGCTGCTACTATTGCTGGTCAAACTTATACGATAACAAATAATAGTTTAACTACTGTTACTGTTGTATCGAGCGATTACGCTTCTACGAATAAATATGTGTATCCATACCTTGAACTTGTTCCGGGACAGGATACTCGAGTTGCGTTTACCGACGATGTTCTTGTACTTGATGAATACAATTGTACCTTAGGGGCTGCTACTACATTAGAGCTTCCTACGGGAAGTGTTGTTGTTGATGCAACTGGTGCTACTGATACTGTTTCTGTTGTGGCTACAGGAGGAACAACGGCTACACTTACATTGCTTGGAAATGATTCCATAAAGGTTGGTGAAGCCTACTATACTTTTGCAGTTAGAGATGGAACTGGAACAAATTGTACGGATATCACTATTGCTATGGATACCGATAATGATGAAACAGCTAGTGAATCTTATGTAATGACACCGGGTCTTCTTTTTGTAGAAGATGACGATAAGTCTGAAACCGTTACAACTACGAAGAACACTATTGTTATAACTACGACGGATGATGGTAGTTATAGTACTGTTTCCGCTCCTTTGTTCCCAGGTCAAACTGAGGATACTGGTTATAATTCGGAAACATGGGACGATACTGACTTTACTGGTTGGTTGACTAACTATGGTACTTATGTTTGGAGAGATACTGGCGATACGTATCAGAAATTTGTAGGCTTGTCCTATGGTAACGATATGATGTCTGTTGATGTATCTGTTTCAGAAGGCGAAGCTGCTACTACACCCGAAGTTGGTGTTGTAACTATTACTGATAGTAATATTGCTTCTGCTGCTGGCAAGAATTTAGTTGTTGTTGGTGGTTCTGCTATTAACTCTGTTGCTGCTGAATTGCTTGGTGCTGCTTATAGTGAAAGCGCATTTACATCCGCTACGGGTGTTGCTGCTGGACAGTTCTTAATCCAATCTTTTAGTAGAAGTGGAAAGACTGCTCTATTAGTTGCAGGTTATAACGCTGCTGATACCGAAAAAGCTACTACGTATTTACTTAACAACGTTGTTGATACAACTACTGGCAAGAAATACAAGGGTACATCTGCTACTGAAGCTAGCTTAGTTGTTGCTTAAACAAAATTATGAGGGTTAATCCCTCTTTTTCTTTTTTTTATTTTATGTTTTATTTTTTGATTGTAATAGTAATTCTTTTAAATGAAATAATTCTCTTGTGTTGATGTTGAAAAAAATTTTGATGCGAGAGGAAGTGGCGAAGAAGAAGAAAAGGAATCAGATTTTAGTTGGAGGGGTGCTGATTGTGTTGATGGTTGTTTCGACTTTGGGATATTCGTTGATGGATGGGGGTAATGATACTGGTGATAATGTTAGTGAATTTGGGATTGATTTTGTTCGGGATGGTGGGTTTTGGAAAACTGTGATTGGCGGTGTAACTTTTGGATTTCAGTATTTACCGTCGGAAGTTGAGAATATTTCTGTGAATGGTTCTTATGATTTTGGGGATTATAACGGGAAAGTTTTGTATTTTGTTAATGAGAACGAAGGGGCTTCGGAAATTTTGAGTAATTTGGGTCGTTATGTTTTGAGATACCAAGAATCTTGCCTTCGGCAAGATTCCGGTAGGTCGCTGGTCGCTGGTCGCTGGTCGGAAGACATGGACAATGTAACTGTGTGCGAAGGAGATTTGCCGTCGAAGAATTGTGATGATAATTTGATTATTTTTGGGACGGGAAACGAGACGGTAGTTTGGAAAAATGAAAGTTGTGTTTATATTGTCGGGGATGGTGTTCGCGGGGCTGATGCTTTTTTATATAAAGCTTTAAAAATAACTTGATATTTTATTTATATGGTTAGAGAGAAATTAAATATGGAAGATGAGTTGCCGAAGAGGACCGTAATGAAAAAGGAAGATAGGCAGTTGGTTTGGATTGTTGCTGTTATTGTCGTCGTGTTTGTTGTGAGCTTGGGAATTTATTATTGGGTTAATACGACGAAGGGTTTTGAGTTTGGCGGGGCCGATTGGGTTTATGAAGATTATGGAACTTTCAGTTATTATCATGGACGATTTGCAAATTTGCTTGGGGCGAATTTTACATATAATATTTATTTGGCTAATGACCCAAGGACTAATGATGTGCCGACGGAGGGAGTTTTTAATGAATTTAAATATGGCGTCGTGGTTTCGATGAGTCCCGAGTTTGATTTATGTCGGGGTGATGCTTCGAGGGTTATGAGTGATTTGGGTAGGTTTATGATGGATGGACTTGGGGCTGGTCCGATTGTGGCTGGTTCCACTGACGAGGAAATTGCGAATAGTAGCGGAAGAAAGTTTGCGACTTGTGATAGTGTTAACGATAGGACTGTTATTGTTGTCCAGAGAGGTAATAATTTTGTGGCTCAGGATGGTGAGAATCCGAATTGTTATGTCATCAGCGTCGATGATTGTAATGATGCGAGTGCTGTAGAAAAATTTATGCTTAAAATTATTAGTGATTTTGGCAGGAGATAATTATGGACTTGCAAATTTTAATTGGGTTGTTATTGACAGTTTTACCTGTTTTCGAATTGAGAGCTGGGTTGCCTGTTATAGTTGAATATGTTATTAAAAATAATATTTCGGTTTGGCCGTATTTTTTTCTTGTACTGGTATTGAATATTGCGGTTATATTTTTTATATTTATTTTTTTTGATTTTGTGCACGGGGCGCTAATGGAATGGCAATGGTATAAAAAAGTTGTTGATAGAGTTTTGAGAAGGTTGCAAAAGAAAGTGCTTAGGGTTAGAGTAAAAATGGATAAATGGGGTTATTTTGCGTTGATGTTTTTTGTTGCTGTGCCTTTGCCGGGGACGGGAGCTTGGACGGGGGCGATGGTTGCGTGGGTGTTGGGATTAGACAGAGTGAAGAGTTTTTTTGCTATCGCGACGGGAATTGTGATTGCGGGGTTTGTTATTTTGCTTCTTTCGCTTGGGCTTTTTGGATAGATTAATTAAATATTTTATGTCGGAGTAGATTGGGATTGATTTTATTTTGTAGATTTTTATAACGGTGAACCATGTGCCGACGACGAAAATAGTTGAGATTATGTGCCACATTATCCAATGAATTATTTGAAAATTGGATGACTTAATTAGGGAGATAAGAATTAAAATTCTTAGAATATTTAAGGAGAAAAGCATAGCGATTGCCGTTAGAATTGTTTTGGTTCTTGTGATTGGTTTAATGTTTGGAGTCGATAGTGCGAGGATAAGCAAAAAATAAAAGGCGGCACCAGCGACGCAAGCTGGGATAATTTGAATTGTTAGTCCCGTTAATCCAATGAAATTACTTACCATTATTGGAGTTGTGAAAATTGAAAGTATGGCTGTTGTTATGTAAATTGTTAGAGGGGTTAGAATTGCGTAAATGATATATAAATTATTTGTGCCAATTAGAATAAGCGCGAAATATCTGGCGAATATATACATAATTTTTTTTGATTGATTCATAGAATTATATGACTCTATTGTTTAAAACCTTTTAGAATTCGAAGGAACCTAATGTTACCTACAAGTTTTCGAGAATGTAAATTGCGAGATAAAAAATTTTAATTTATCGACTTAATCAATTAATGCATAATATTATATAAAAAGTTAGAATTGTGGTTTGGTTTGTCTTCGGGAAACTCTTACTATCAGTGTAAGAAATATCAAAATTAAAACTACTGCTATTCCTGCGATTATGTAAAGTGTCGTGTTGTTAATTCCTGCAAAGATACTCGGTTCGTCTTTGATGTTTATTACGGCCGATTGACTGATTGTTTGTCCGCTTGAAATTGCGTTGATTTTAAATGTGTGTTCTCCCGACGCTGTTGGAATAAATGTTATTGTAATGTCTGCTGATTCTCCTTTTTTGATTGATGCTGTTAGTGGATAGATGCTTACTGAACTTGCCCAAGATTCGAGGTCCGATGTTGAAATTACAAAATTGTTATCGTCGCCATTATTTGTTACTGTGGCTTTTATGGTTACTTGTTTTCCTATTATTGTCTCGGATTCAAGATTTATTCCGATTGTTGCTTGTAATGGCACTTGACATGATAAAATTTCTAATCCAATTGAAAAGCTATCACCTTGTTCTTCTGAGCTATCTCCGTATGCTACAAGTTCGTCTAATTGGTCTTCGTTTTTATCGTAATCGTAATATGTGTAAATATTTAATTCTTCAAATGATTTATCTACTTTGTCTGGGATTGTTATGTAAAATACTGCTTCCTTTCCTTTGTTGTTTCGCAAATTGTCAATTACATATTTTTCACTGATTTTTAATCTGGAATTTTCGAGCATTACTAAAACTTTGTCTTCGTCGTTGCCGCCTGTGTTATATACCATGAATCTTACTTCAATATCTTTGTCGCCGCATGATGCTTGGATATTTGGCAAATTATCTTTTACAATTACTGATGCTCCGTCGCTTTCTATTATTGAAAAATCTAAATATGTTTCGTCATCGTTTGTAAAATCTGATGATGTTGATGCGCATTCCTTTTCTGGATTTTTGTCGTCATATGCTCTTACATATATTTTGTAGTCGCCACTTTCCAAATCAATTGGAACTTCGCTTATCTTGAAAGTTGCCACCTCTTCGTCGTCATCGTTGATTCTACCTAAACTAATTTTGTCGTCATTTAAATTTATTTTTCTTTTTGATATTGTGTTGTCGTTGCTGTCTACTATTTTCATTTCTACTACGATATTGTTTATATTAGTTGTTCCTGTATTTTCTACTGATACTTCGATTTCTATATCGTCCAAATATTCCCATTCTGTATCATCGCCCTTGCCATTATTTGTGATATCGAATCCTGAAATTCTAATGTGTCCCTTTTCGCCTGAGAAATCATTACAATATTTGTAATCGGGAGTTGTGTATGCGCATGAGCCGTCATCTTCTGTTGCGTCTGGGTTATAGTTATTTGCGTCTGGGTCTGTGCAACCTTGAATTGAAGATGTTGGAATTGTGGAATTTGCCGTGAAACTTTTTTGGATAGTCCCAAGAAGTTCTCCTGTGTTGCTATTATATACGTTTGCTTTTAATATTCTTGAATGAGAACCTGTGTAGCCCGAGGGGATTGATAATGTTGCTGAGAAATCTGCTGAGTTTGTATTTGTTAGTGTTGAGTTGTCTTCTAATGATGTCCATACTGTGTTGAATGAGCTTGATGTGTTTACCCATTCGAGTAATATTGTTGTGCCATTGTTGTTTCCTACTGTTACTTCGACATTGTAGGAGTGACCTGGTGTTACTGGATTTGGTAATCCTGTTTTAATGTCAATAGAAACTCCTTCAACTGCTGCACTCACGATGGTAAAACTCAATAGTAGAATTGTCAAAACTCCAATGTTGAACAATGTGCTTTTTGCCATGTCGTAATTTTTGAGTTACTATGGTTTATAAATATTTGTGTGTTCAAGTATTTTATTTCGTAAGGTTTAAATATTTAGTTCTTATGTAAGCTAATGGTGAAGTCGAGGGAGAATTTGTTGGGGGCGTATGCTTTTTTGGTTGGTGTGATTTTGGCGGTTGGGTTTGGATTGTTTAATCGCTCGCTTGAGTCGGCTGGCGGATTATTTTATTCGACGCTGGTTATTATTGGTTTGATTGTTGGATTTATGAATGTTGGGGATAAAAATTCGAGCACATTTTTGATTGCGAGTCTCTCGTTAGTTATTGTTAGCGCACTTGGGGCTGAGCCATTGAAATATATTGCTTTGAATAATTATGTTGTAACTTCTTTGAGAAATGTGCTTGGTTCGTTGTTGGTGTTGTTTGTGCCGGCGACTATTATTGTTGCATTAAAAACAGTTTTTAGTATTAGTAAAATTTAAAATGAAAGGAGGTAAAAATGGAGAGAGGCGCATTTGGCTGGATAACAATAATTCTTGTGATAGTTGGAGCTATTAACTGGGGACTTTTTGGGGCATTAAAAGTTGACTTGGTAGATATTATATTAGGGTCAATTTCTTGGTTGGCTACGATTGTATATGTTTTAATAGGATTGGCTGGTATCTGGGAATTGATAATGTTGTTCAAGAATTAGTTAATTTTTTTTATTAAAAATGTTTGGGGCTGTGGTAGTGTGAACTTGAATTTTTAGAAAGGAAGATTTATAAACTCAAAAAAAATTTGTTCTGTTACTTAGTTAAGATTGTTAATTAAGATTGCTTGAAAATTAATCAGATAAAAAATTTGATTATATCATATTTACATATTACATACGACGAATCGCAACAAACCTTTTTTGAAAGGATACCGGAAACTACACAGAATTTTTCTGTCTTGACCCTCCAGAAGCGCGATATTGAAATAGAAGTTTATTCTTAACTGGAGGTTTCATTTTAGCGACGAGGTTTTGCGGGTATTTCGACGGCATTTCGCCCGGAAAACCTCTTAAGATATTCTGGAAAGAATGCGTGTGTGGAAAAATCTAAGTGGAAGGGGTATCGTCATGAAAAAGAGCGTAGTTTTGTTTGTCATCGTGGCACTGATGTTGATTGGTGCCGGAACGAGTTTTGGGCAAGTGGTGGGGGTTAATCAGGCTACTACCACTACCCAGGAGACCACGGTCAAGAATGGGAGTAGTGAAAACAACAACATCAATGCCCCTACGCAGAATGCAACCGCGGGGTTAGTCGATGCGAGAACCGAGACAAGGACGGAAAACTCGAACTGGACGTTGCAGCAACGGTTTGAAGCATCGAAGTACAATCAGAGCATCATCGGAATTCCCCCGTTGTATCTTCCGTATGGTGTGCCGTCTAGTCAACTGCCGGAGGGTGGTAGTGTGGCGAGGAGCCCCATGACCAACCTTAATCATGGTTGGTGTTCGATGGATGATGTCCCGCTTTTCATAAAGTACTCACCCAGAATTTTCGACGAAGGGTGGGGTAGTCGGCCGTTTGTTCTTGACCCTTCAGGACGGGTTGTTCCGAATATCAGGTCGACTGCGTGGAAAAGTGGGAAACTCCTCTCCCTAAAGAATACGGAAGGAAGATACAGGCGAACGGGGCCGTTTCGATATGCGGTTCATCTCTATACTGATTATCTTTCCCGTCCGGACGGAAGAGAAAGGAAAGTGTGGCGCGATATTCTGCCTCGGAAGGGCCGCGCGTTGGACATGGAGATATTTCTCCAAAGCTATCTCTGCATTGGAGAAGTTGTGGTCATTGGGGACAATGGAGTGCTCCTCAATGAGGTCTATGATATGTTGGAGGGATTCGCTCTAACCGCCAATGTCGATGTGGTGTTTTTCGTCGACAATGTGTGGCTGAAGAATGCTACTTTGGCCGTGCAGCAGGGCGCATCTGTGTCGGGGGCGAATGTTGATATTGGTATCGGCGGGTTGCTTGCGGCGGTCATCGGTGAGGCGAAACTAAAAGGAAACCAATGGGCTGCCGCCTACTGCTGCACTGAAATTCCAGAGGGGGTTAAGATGTGTGGAGCCCCACCGAAGTTGGAAGCAGCATGGAAGGAGAATGGGGTAGTTCCCGCCGCCAATGGCAACGGGAAACCGACACAACAAGAGGGTCCGTCGCCAGAGGTGTTCACACAGAGACGGTAACGGATGTGTCCAAAGGAGGATAGTAAGAGATCCGAAGCACCGAAGCACCGTTCGGTAGTGCCGCTTTGTTGCAGTGTGTAACAAAGCAATAGGAAAACGATCGCGATAAGCGATCAAGGTTTGAAAGGACTGAATCTATGAAAAAGTCGCTCGTAATATTGGCAGTGTTGGCTCTCATCTCACCGGCTGCATTCGGCTCCATTACACAGGTGCAGATGCAGGACTTGATGGCCGGTCTCGGGATGCACAACCTGACATCTGGTGTCATCACCGCTGGCAACGTCGTCCAAGGTAATAGCGATACCCAGAGCTTCGATGGCAAGAATGCTGGGGCGTTGGACATGAGCTCTATCGTCTCGAATGCTGGCACGCTCGCTGGTCACGGCGATATTGAAATGCTGGCACTTATTTCTCAGGCCCAGCAACAAGCCGCCGTCGGCAACACGAAGACTCAGAGCCAGGGCTTCGACCTCACACTTGTGACAAGCGCCAATAAGGAATCGCCGGCTTCGTTGACCGCAAATAACACCGCGATCACGAACATGACCGAGTTCCTTACAGGCATCAAGGGCACGACGTCGAATAGCATCGCTGCGGCCGCGTCGACATTCATCGGTGGTGCACAATGCTCCGAGTCGACGGTCTGCGCGCAAACGAATGTCGCTGCTTCGCAGTGCGTCGTGGTAGTTGATGAGTGCCCGCCCGTCGCTCCGTGTGCGCCTCAGTCGCCCTGTGGCTATCAGCCACCCTACTACAATCCTTGCGACTAAGGGGTGTTGGACAGAGAGTGAAATTGGGTAAAGAAACGCCTCTGTAAGATTTGCGTTGGTGTATAGTTTATTTCTCCCGTCTTTATGGTGCTTCGGTGGGAGAATGACTTGGACCATGTGATTCAATTCAGAGGCGTTTCTTTTATTTTAGAAAGGAGGGCAGACGTCCTTGATTTTTCAATGCGGGGTGGGTTTAATCTTTTCAGCCGCGTGGTTGAGAATGGTTGACCTGCCCCGCATTTTTATTTGTATATTTTTTTGCCTTGATTTATATACTCTAATATACTATATTTTGATGTATATTTTAGAGTTGATTAAAGAAATTCTGAAATGTCGATAAGATTAACTATTTGTTTGTCGTCGAGTGCAAGGCCGGGGCAAGAAGTGTTTACCCAGATTTTTATTTGTGGGAAGTTTTCGAATTCGTTTGTGTTAATATTGTCTGCTTCGAAGATGTATACTTTTTTGTTTAGTTTTTCTATTTTTTTTCTTATTTGTTCTGGTGTTTTATTTTTTTGTCCGGGTTTTGTTGAGACGAGAATTCCGATAATGTCGGCAGAGAGAAAAATCTTTTTTTTTGCGAGCGTCTTTTTTTTATGTAATTCTATTTCTTTTTTTTTGATTTTGAAGAGGTTTTCCGTGTCGAAAATGTAAATTTCTTTTTGGAGTTGAATTGCGTTGTTGATTGCGTGGAATTTGCCGTCGGTAATTATTAAAATTGTGTCTGCGGATTTATCGAGGGCTGATGAGTCGCAACCGAGAATGTGGGCTTTGTAATGTGCGCCCCCTTTTATTATCACTTTTTTATTTATCAACTCTAAGTAGGATTTGACTTTTGGGATTAGGTTAATATATTGGATTGTCGCGGCGAGAGAAATTGTTTTGCCTTTTAATTTATCGAGTAGTTTTAGATTTATGTCTTTGTCTGAGAATTTTTTTTTGGCTTCAATAAATAAGGTTTTCATTATATAAAATAGTAGGGTGATTTTTAAGATTAAGTGATTAGAACCTTTCGATTTCGTCGGGTTTTGGGATATTTTGAGATTCTATTGTGCCTTTTTGGATATCGAATACTTTTGACGGCGTTGCGATTACTGTATTCTCGCCAAATCCTGCGATTTTACCTTCGAGGGCTTCTACTGTTTTTTTGATTTTTGATATTGCTCTTTTTAGTTCGACGACGTCTTTTGATTTTAGAGGTTTAATATCGATAATTGCGATGGTATAACCTTCCCGAAGTACATTTAAAATTGGACTAATGTCTTCGTATACTTTTAGAACAAATGTCTTAATTAATATTTTTGAACTTGATTTTTCTTGTTCAAGGTCTATTTCTATAAAGTCAGAAGAATCGCTACCCTCTTTTTTCATCATTTTTCGGAGCCTATTAAACACCATTATATCTTTTTATTGTATCAGTATTTAAATATTTATGTGATTGAGAAATAACTATCCTTGGATTTTTTTCATTATCTCGTCACGCATTTTTTCTATTCTTTCTGAGAATTTTTTTTCTTGTTCAATGATTGTTTTCATTCGAGTGTCAATTAATTCTTTTTTTCGCTTCATGTCTTTTAATATTTCTTCTTTTGTCGTCTTGATTATAACTTGATTCCCGATTATTCGTGAAATTTCGTCTTTTGTTTTTTCTACTTCTTTAATTATGAGATCTGTTTCATTTGCTTCCATTGAGAATGCGTTTTTTTGCATTAAAAGTTGCTGGAAAGTTTGTTCGAGCATTTGAAATTCTTGGATTTTTCTTTGGGTTTCTTCGTCCAAGTTTGCGAGTGGGTTTTCGTGATTGTGATTATGTTCTTTTGGCATTAGTTCGATGATACTGTTTTTATTTTAGTTCGTGATTTGTAGAAAATTCTGGAGCCGCAATTTGGGCAGACGAATCTTTTTTTGACGTCGTCTGATTTTATTTTGCTTCCACATGAAAAACATTTGTATACTGTCATATTGTTTTTTGATTTTTTAGGTTTTTAATTCTTTAGGTAAAAGGTTCCGCCAGCGAATTTTTTATTGCATTTTTGGCAAAGCCAAATTGCTTTTGCTTGACGTTTTGCTCTACCTTTGCAAAATGGACATTCTTGACGCGTTCGTTGTTTTGCTTCTACGGCTATGAGTTTTTGTTTTATTTTTCCGTAACCTGCGCCGAACCTTCCCGCGCTTCCGATTTTTTTTCTTTTTACTGTCATGTTAAGTTTGCGTTCTCCCTATGTTGTATTTAGATGCTTCTGTCCATTTTTAGTAACAATTACTTACTATTTCCCTTACGGCTTCCATATGTTCTTTTAGTTGCCTTGGAGTCATCCATCGATGACTTATCCAAATCTTTTCTTCTTGCTGGTTGTTGTTTTTTTCCATGTTATTATAAACGAAATGGGGCTACCCGGATTTGAACCGGGGTCGCGAAGTCCCAAACCTCGAAGGCTACCAGACTACCCCATAGCCCCATGATAGTGAGGTGATTTTTTGATTAATAAAGTTATTCTTTCTTTTCCTTTTTCTTTTCTGGAGTTGGGGTTGTTGTCGTCGCAACTTCGGCTTTTTTTTCTTCTTCGACCGCCTTTTCTGCTTCTTCGGCTTTTTTAATTGCTTCTTGTTCTGTTTTGATTTCCGTGAAATATTCGTCTAATTTTTTTTGTTTCTCTGGGTCAATATTGGTTTTTTGCGATTCAATTTCTTCTTTGTATTTTCCTTCTAATATCTCTTTTAGAACTTCTTTTGTTTCTTTGTTTTCGATTAAAACTCCAAGAGCTTGACATGTTCCTATTACGGATTTTACCGATGCTATAAATGTGTTTGAAAGCAAACTGTTGTGTTTTGCTTTTGCGATTGAAATAACTTGTTCGATTGCAAAATTTCCTACTTTTTGTTTTAATCTTTCGCTAGATGCTTTTTCGATTTTGAGTTCTTTTTTGATTAATTCTGACGTTGGTGGAGACATTACTTTTATTGAAACACCTTTTGTTTCTGGATTAACAGTTAGATGAACTGGAATGGTTATGCCTTTAAATTCTATTGTTGCGGCGTTGATGTCGGAGATTATTTTTCCTATATTAATTCCCATCGGCCCAAGTTGCTGCGCGACTGTTGGACCGGGTGTCATATTCCCGCCCTCGACTAAAAGTTTAATTAATGTCATTGTTGATTTTTGAAAAGTGAGTTTTTAAAATTACTCCTCTTCGAGGTCCTCCCTTCTTATTACTCTTATATTGTCGAGCTTTACTGTGACTGGGATTGGAACTGCGGCCCCAAGGAGTGAGACGACACATTCATTTTTTATTTTGTCAATTCTGATAACTTTTGCTTTTTCATTTTTGAATGGTTCGGAGATTATTTCAATGATGTCGTTTTTTTCGATTTTGATGTCGGCGGCGACGGGTTCGAGCATTTGTTTTATTTTGTCGTAAGTTACAGTTTCTCCGATAATTCCTTTGACGTATGGTAAGTTAAAGACTGCATCTTCTGCATGCTTGTGGTCTGGAGATTCTAAAAAAATATATCCCCTCAGTCCGTGCGGTCGGGCGAGTGCATAGATTTCAATTTTCTTTTTTTTGACTTTATCAGCAATCATTTCTAATGCCTTGTCCTCTTTGTTCGTCGTAACTTTGACGATATAAATTTGAGATTCAAATTCTTTTTTTGGTTTTTCTTCGATGTTTAGTTTTTCTTCTATTTCTTTTTCTTCTTCGGCAAGTTCCGTGGCTGTTTCTTTGTTTGTGTCTTCTTCGGGAATTAGGGATTCTCTTTTTGAGCCCTTAATTTTTGGTGCGAAATTTTCTTCAGCGACGCGACTATCATTTTCTTCGAGATAACTGAATTCGTCATTGTATCCTATTCCCATTTTTGCTCCAGCTAGTTCTTAAAATCTAAGAACTAGATACTGATAATTAATATTTTCTATTTAAAAAGATTTTGGTTAGATAAATATATTCATCGCTACTGAAATCACGAAGCCGAGAGCACCTATAACTAAGAGTCCTATTGCCGAAACTTTTGAAATTGTTTTAAATTCCGAAACGCTTGGTTTTTTTAGGAGTTGCCAGACTCGAAGATATTTGTGATATTGTGATGATAATCTTTGTGATAATTTTCTTGTCATGTTAGTTAGAAATAATTTGGGTTTTTAAGTTTATTCGTCGAGGAATTCTATTCCGAGTTCGCCTTCCATATCTTTTCGTCTTGCGATTTCGATTGGGAGTCGTTCGCCAGAAATTTGTGAAGATTTAACTCCTGTTACTATTACCATAACTTTTAGTGATTTTTCCATATCGTCGGAAATTTGAGCTCCAGATATTAACTTTGCATCTGGGGAAAGTTGTTCGCCAATTTTTTGAATTATTTGTTTGTATTCTTCAAGCGATAAGTTTGAACCACCGATGACATTTACTAAAGCTCCTCGCGCATTTCTAATATCGACGTCGAGAAGTGGATTATTTAGAGCTTTATCTACTGCTTCCATTGCTCGGTCACTTGAATCTGATTCGCCTATGCCGATTAATGAAACGCCGCCATTTGCCATGACTGCTTTAATGTCTGCGAAATCGAGATTTACTAATCCTGATGACGTTACGAGTTCTGTGATTCCTTTTACTGCGTTTGTTAAAACTTCGTCTGCGACTTTGAAAGCTGTTGGTAGTGGCAAATCTGGTGCGAGGTCGAGAAGTTTATCGTTTGGGATTACAATTAATGTATCAACGATTCCTTCCATGCGTTCAAGTCCTTCCATCGCATTTTCGATTCGTTTTGCTCCTTCGACGGTGAAAGGTAATGTTACGACGCCGATTACTAATGCGCCCTGTTTTTTTGCGAGTTCTGCTACAACTGGTGCCGCTCCCGTTCCTGTCCCACCACCAAGTCCGCATGTTATAAAAACTAAATCAGAATTTTGTAATTTTTTGTTTATTTCTTGCTGTTGTTCTCGTGCGGCTTCTTGCCCAATTTTTGGATTAGAACCGGCTCCGAGTCCTTTTGATAATTCTCGTCCTATTAAAATTTTTTGGTCAGCATTTGTATAGAGTAAATCTTGTGCGTCGGTATTTATCGCTATTATTTCCCCCCCTTTGATTCCAATTTCTCGCATTCGTGAAATTGTGTTTCCTCCTGCGCCACCGACTCCAATTACTTTTATTCTTGCGGCTTGTCGTTTTAAGATTTCTTCGAGTTCTTTGTCTATTTCTGAATTTGAATTAAATTGCATTAGATTTATATCGCCTCTTTTTAGGATGTCTTCCATCTTTTTGGGAGAGAATTTGGGTTTATAATAATTTATGCGGTGGAGTTGTATTGCTTTCTATTAGCTCGAGTTCTATTTTCATCCCTAAAATTTCTTCGAATTTTGACGCGAAAATTTTAATAAATGGTTCAAACTGTTTTTCGATTTTGAAAATTATTGTGTTATCTTTTGTCTCAAAGTCGAATTGTTTTTGAAAGAGGAAATCTTGAAGAGAGTTGATTTTTTCTTTTTCGTCGTCGATTAAGCGGTTAATTTTATATGTGTATGTTACTTCTTTGCCGGCGAGTGGGTTGTTGAAATCAACGAGAGTTCGACCCCTGTCTGATGACAGGATTTTGACTAATTGACCGTCGAGAGAAAGTTGCATTCCTTTTTGTGGTTCGATTTTTTGTTCGTGAAAATATTTTGTCGGAATCATGCGGATTAGTTGTGGATTTCGTTTACCGAATGCGTTTTCTGGTTTTAGGTTAACTGAATATTGTTTGCCTAATTCTTTTTCTTCGAGGTCTGCATCGAAACCAATGGGCAACATTTTATGTCCGATTGATAAAATAAATGGTTTTAATTCTTTGATATTTAATTCCGCTTTTTTTGCGTCGGCTTTGATATTTGTGTCGAAAATTTTATTCGTGTCGAAAATTTTGCCTGTGAATTCAATTTCTATGAAGTCGTTTTTGTTTACTTTTGTCATTGAGGTTTTTTGTAATGTAGGTTTTTAAGGTTTGGGGATTTGATGATTATTTTTGGGAAGTTTTATAAATGGAATTTTTTTTAGTTAGCTATGGTGGCGAGAGTTATTGATGCAGCAGATATGCGCGTTGGGACTTTTTTGATGATTGAGGGCTCTACTTATCAGGTTAAAAAAGTTGATCATTCTAAAACAGGGAAGCATGGGCACACGAAGGTTAGGTTTGAGGCGGTGAATATTATTACGGGAAAGAAAAAAGTTGCCGTGGTTCCTGGTCCTGATAAATTTGAGGTGCCGATGATTGAGAAAAGACAGGCACAAGTTCTTTCGGTCGTCGGTGATAATGTTAGTATTATGGATAGTGAGAGTTATGAGAATTTTGAATTAGTTGTGCCAGAAGATTTAAAGAGTGAAGTCAAAGATGGAGTTAGTATTGAGTATTGGGATGTCGAGGGTGAAAAAATAATTAGGAGAGTTTTGTGATATGGCGACGAAACTTCTCGCTGCACAAAATCGATTGTATAAGAATGCGTTTGTCTGCAAAGTGTGTAAACACAAGATGAGATTAGAGCCGTTGAAAATTCTGACTGGGAAGGCACGCTGCCGAAAGTGTGGTGGGAAAGATTTTAGAACGGTGCGGAAGAAGTAGTTTTATAAAAGGATTTTATCTTTAATGTTGATGGTGAGTTTTTGGGTTTATGATGTTGGGTTTTTGGTTTTATTTAGTTTGTTTGTGGTTTGGTTTTTGAGTTCACGAAGGAAAGCGTTGAGTCGGCAGGGGATTGTTTTTATGTATCGAACGCAGTTCGGTGTCGACGCTATAAAGTATGTTGGTGATAATTTTAAGAAATTTTTGTATGGGTTGAGGTATGTAATCATTGGGATTGGGTTGGTTTTGATGGGAATAATGATTTGGATGCTGGGAGAAACTGTTTCGATTTATTTGCTGTATCCTGAAATTACGAAAGTAATAAAGGCGCCGCCGATTGCTCCGTTAATTCCGTATTTTCCGAAGCTGTTTGGAATGGAAAGTTTTTTTCCGCCGTTTTATTTTACTTATTTTGTTGTGGCTTTGGCGGTTGTTGCGATTGTGCATGAGTTTAGTCATGGGATTTTTATGAAGTTGTTTAATGTCAAAATTAAATCGACTGGACTGATTTTTCTTGGGCCGATTTTGGGAGCGTTTGTGGAGCAAGAAGATAAAAGTTTTCACAAGAAAAAAAATTCGGAGCAGATGACGATTCTGGGAGCGGGGGTTTTTGCTAATTTGATTATTGCATTAATTTTTTACGGACTTTATGTCGGGTTCTTTTTTAGTTCATTTGTGGCGTCGGGTTACATATTTGACAGTTATGCGTTGGCAGTTGTTCCCTTGGATAGTATTGATGGGTTTGGCAGGCAGGGAAATTTAACCAGCGTATTGACGACGAATGGTACTTTTTATTTGGATGATAATTTGGCGATGCAAATTAATAATAGTGATAATGGATATTTGATTGCTTATTCTGACGCGCCGGCGGTTTTGGTTGGGTTGCGTGGTGCGATTATCATGGCTGATGATGTTACGATTGGTGAGCGAGATGATTTGAGAGCGTTTTTAGAGAGTAAGGAACCAGGGGACGATGTTGTTTTCACGACGGAAGATGATGAAGGAATTAGAAATTATGATATTGTTTTAGGGGAAAATCCTGGTTTTCCTGGGATTGCTTATCTTGGAGTTGGGAATAGTGCCGTTAGCACCGACGGTGTTATAAGAAGTATTCTTGAAAAATTTATGGGATTCAAAGAGGCATCTACTTATTATAAACCGAGTTGGGATGGGGACTTTGTTTATTTTATTTATCACTTGCTTTGGTGGGTGATGGTGATTAATTTATTGGTGGCGTTGTTTAATATGTTGCCGTTGGGAATGCTGGATGGCGGGAGATTTTTTTATTTGGCGATTTTATCGGTAACTAATTCTAAGAAAGTTGCGAAGTGGGCGTATAGAATTGTGGGTTATGGGATTTTGTTTGTGTTTTTGTTGCTGATGTTTTTTTGGTTTGTGAGAATAGTTTAGATATAGTTCGTGTGGTAGAACAGTTTCGCCGATAGAACAAAACTAAGGTTTTTGGTAGACGGCTACATCGAGAATGTTGTTGTAAAAAATTAATTATAACATCACGACGCCATCTTTAGTTAGTGCAGTGAAGCGGACGCCGACGGGAAGTGAGAGAAGCGCGGATTGGAGCGCCATATGTTCTTTGCCGTTGCCGGATGCAATTGAGAGTGCAACTTCAAGTCCGGAGAATTTTCCTTTGAGTTTTTTTTCTAAATCTTTTTTTAGCTGGATTAGGGATTTGTTTGGGTCGAACTCGATGAAGTCGAAAGGTGTTCCGTGGACTGCGAATTCTTTTGCAAAGGCGGGGCCGACTATTATTACTTTTTCCCATTCGCCCTTTTGCATTAGGCCCGAGACTTGTCCCCAAGTTCCTTTGCCGGTTGAGAGAAGCGCTACTAATTCCATAGTAAGAAACTAAGGTTTCTTGCCAACTTCCTTGACTTGTAATATTTTTTATTCATAAAAGAAATTTGATTGAGGATTATTTAAGGATTTATATGTTCGAATGATAAGTTTTATAAATAGGAATTTCGGTTGGATTGTACTACTGAAGTAGGAGATTCGCTGAATCGAAATACTTCTGTGAAAGTTATGGAAATTAAGAAAGCGATTGAAGAACTTAGGAAAGGAAAGAAGCGGAAGTTTGTGCAGACGCTGGATTTAATTGTGAATCTGAAGAATTTTGACGTGAGGAAAGAGGCGTTGAATAGTTTTGTTTCTGTGCCGCACGCGGGCGAGAAAAAGTTGGCTGGATTTTTGATAAAGAGGTCGAAGTTAATTGATAGTATTACTGAGATGGATTTTGACAAATATAAAGATTTGAAGAATATAAAAAAGTTGGCGAAGAAGTATGATGCGTTTATTGCGGTTGCGCCGATGATGGCGAAGGTTGCGACGAAGTTTGGTCGAGTTCTTGGTCCGGTTGGGAAAATGCCGTCGCCGCAGGCTGGGATTATTTCGAAAGATGATGATGTAATGATAAGCGGAATGATTGAGAAGATGAACAAGTCGATTCGAGTCAGGAATAAAGAGATGGCAGTTAAGTTGGGGGTTGGGAATGAGGGGATGAGTGATGATAATTTGGCCGAAAATGTCGAGGCTGTTTTGAGTGGGTTGGAAAAATTATTGCCTCGGGGTAAGGATAATATTCGAGAAGTGTTGATTAAGTGGACGATGAGTAAGCCGATCTTGATTGGTGAGACAGTTGGAGGTCGGGAGCCGGGAGCCGAGAAGACACGGAATAAAAGCAAAGTAAAAAAAGATCATATTAAAAAAAATTTAGGAGAAGAGAAATAATGACGAACAGAAAAGTTTTACTTGTAGGGGACCATGTGAATTTTTTTGATGCGAATGTTCCTTTGTTGAGAGGTAGGGGTTATGATGTGAGAACTGTTGATTTTTCTCGGAATTACGAGTTTCCATCAGGTAAATTTGATGTAGTAGTTGTTAGTGATTTAGATGGTTGGGGATTGCCCGTACTTTCTGCTGTTCATTCGGAAAGAAAAATTTTATATTCGACTTTTTCGCCTCAAGCACGTTTAGCAAAGAAATTGGGATGTGAAGTTTACAAAAGAAGCGAGCCAATAACAAAATTTTTGAGTGGAGTAAAATGATAGGGCAAAAACAAACACACGTTTCGGAAGTTAAGAAGCGGAAGGTCGTGGAGTTGGCGGGATTAATGAAGTCGAAGACGGTGATGGTTATTTCAGTGAAGAGTTTGCCGTCGGCGCAGTTTCAGGATATTAAGAAAAAATTGAGAGACAAGGCGAAGGTGCAGGTTGTCAAGAAGAGCTTGGTGAATTTTGCGTTGGACCATTCTGGAATTAAGGAGTTGCACGGGTTGGTGAAGTATGTTGATGATTCGACGGCGATTTTGTTTAGTGAGCACGATGCATTTGAGATTTCAGGAATTCTTGCCGACGAGAAAAGTCCGGCGAAGGCGAAAGCGGGACAGATTGCTCCTCATGATATTGAAGTCAAAGCGGGACCGACGGATTTGTTGCCTGGTCCTGATATCTCTGCGTTGAGCGCGGTTGGACTGGCGCCGAAGGTCGAGAGCGGGAAGATTGCGATTATGAAAGATAAGGTTATTGTTAAAGAGGGTGATGAGATTAGTGAGAAGCACGCGTCGATTATGGCGAAGTTGGGAATTATTCCGTTTGAGGTTGGGGTCGAGCCGGTTGCAGCTTATATGAATGGTATGGTTTATGTTGATATTAAAATTAATAAGATTGAGGCGTTGGCTGAATTAGTTGAGAGCTATAGTCGTGGGTTGGCTTTTGCTGTTGAGATGGGGATTGTTAATTCTGGGAGTTTGGATTTTATTTTGGCGAAGGCTGGAGTTCATGGAATTGTTGTTGATGGGTTGGTTGGGGAGAATAAGTTACAAACGAGCACGGAATCTGAGAATGGAGAAGTAAAGGTTGAGGTGGGAAATGAGTAATGAAAATTTGAAGTCGTCGGTATTGGAGAAGGGGAAAGTTGTGACGGAGATAATTATTTTTTCGGGCGGGAATAAGAAGACGTTTAAGGGAGTTTTGACTGATAGTATTCATCAGAGTGAGTTTGTGAGATTTGATTTGGTCGATGGAAGAAGGATTTATGTTAATCCTAAGAATGTGGATTGTTTTGAGGTTTTGGCTGATGGGATGGATGCTGAAGAAGTAAAAGCTTCGGAGGAAAATGAATAAAATGGAATACATATAT
>CAYXTT010000005.1:16941-22898 GCA_964468545.1 Candidatus Woesearchaeota archaeon | reverse complement strand
GCCGATACTCGTCGGAAGGAAGTTTGTAAGCCTGGTGATTCTAAGGCGCGGGCGAATAGACAGACTAGTTTTAGGTAAGAAAATAAATTATTTTTTGTAACATAACTTTTATTTTTCAGAAATTAATTTCGCGAGAATTCCTAACCCTAATCCTATAAATAATCCTACGATTATCGCCTGGTCTGTTCCGAAATAAAACCCTACTCCTAGACCCAAAATAATTCCTGCCCATATAAATCCATTTTTTGATTTGGAGTTTTTATTTTTGTTTTTCATAATTAACTAAATGTTTTATGGTTTATAATGATTTTGTTTTCTTGGCTTGAGATAAGTTTTGAGTTTTCGTTGGACGGCGTAGAAAATTTCTGGGTTAATTATTGGCTGGTGGTTTCCTTTGTGGATTTTGCCGTCAAATTTGATTTCGCCGAGGTAGGTTCGGTTTGTTAGGATTTTTTTGAGGCCGTTGACTGAGAGTGAGAAATTTTTTGCAAGGGAATTGAGAGAGTATTTTTTGGCGAGGAATGTTTTGAATAATGAGTGAACGCGGACGGTGTCTTCATTTGGGATTAGATTTCCGTTAGCAACGTCATAACCAAGTGGTGACCTTGAAACCAACCTTCCGCTGTTTGCCATTTTTTGCATCCCTTGTTTTTGTTTCTGTCCAGGAGATTGATTAAATTTCCTGAATGTATCAAGTTTTTTCCAATCAATTTTTTCAGCGATATAATTTTGAAAATCTTGAATTTTTTCTGGTGCGAATATTGCACAGATTTTACATAACGGATTTCCGAAAATTATTTTTTCTTTTTGATCGATATAACCACATTTTTTACAGGTCATATAATTAAACATAGAGGGAATTTATAAAATATTGTAACCTCCTCTACGCTCTAGGGGGCGCGGCGTCCTTTCGATTTAAAATCAATAATGTAAATCCTGATCTCTACATACTCAAACACCGCATCAAAGTTTGCCCCGATTGAACAATAAAAATATCCTGCATTCTGAAAATGTCCTCGAGAATATCTCTTCCTCAAATTAGGGCACAACCTAAAAATCAAAAATGCCGATGAACCCTTGATAATCTGAAGCAATTTGGCGTCGGAAAAAGTCCGAGGACAATCGACAATCATGTGCACATGTTTACTTTGCACATTTAAAATCACAACTTCAATTTTATGTCTTGTACAAGTTTCCTCAACCGCCACCCCACAAAAGGTTTTTATTTTATCTTGTTTCATTACTTTGTAGTGATATTTGGTCGTGATTTGAATATGCTTGTAGTTGTTCCCTATGGAACTTCGATAACTTTTGTACCTTCTCACAGCCTCCGGCTCTGTCCAATGTTAATAAAAAATCAGAATTAAAATAAAAAAATATTTCAGTTGTTTTTGTCCAGTCTTGGAATTTTCAATTGTTTTCGTCAGATTGTAAACTATCATTGTCCACGCGAATTCCTTTTCTTTCATCAAATCTGTTTTTCTCCGAAGACAATTTAGAAATCTTTTTTTCAAACTTGCGTTGACAGCCTCGATAATATTTCGTTTTCCAAAGAAGTCAGGGAGTTCAAGGCATCTTTTTCTAAACCAGCCTTTCGGAAATTTTCTCAAACTTCGCTTATTTATTTTTCTGACTGGCGCGAAAAGTTTTCCACCTTTGTCGTAGACAAATCTATGTAATTCCTCACAATCGTAAGCTCCGTCGCATAAAATTGTAACATCTTGTAAATCATTCCTGCGACAAAATTGTTTGGCAGCGACGATATCGTGCTGATGTTTATTCACCAAACTGAAATCAATAATTTTCTTCGTCGCTGTGTCGACAAATAAATCTGCTTTCGCGTAAGGCATTTTTGTAAATCCAACTCTTTTTTCATAATGTCTACTTCGATGAAACGAATCAAAGCCTGTTCCGTCAATCGCAGTCAGCGTCGGAAATTTTGGTTTTAAAAAATTGAAAAGTTGCTTTATTGTTTTCATTTCAAAAAGTTTTATCCAGTTGTGAAGCGTACTCTTCGACGGTATTCTGACAAAACCTAACCACGAAATCCATTTTGATTCGCTCATCTCGACGACAAAATTTCTCAGTGATTTTCCGTTCCGTCGGAAAAGTATGATAAAAGAAATTCTTTGATAGTTTGTAAAATCTTTGTAACCGGTTTTATTAAAATGTAAAGGCAAGCCGGACGAATGGAAAAGTTTAATAAATTCCACTTGCATCGGATTATCGTACTGATTAATGAGTATGCTTTGAACCATTCTCTTTTTCAGTACACTCTCATTCAACTAATTTTCGGTTTTGATTTTGGAACTCTGGACAGAGCCACAGCCTCCGCTAAGTTTATTTAGTTCAATGGGCGAGACTATCGCCCATTGGATTATAAAAATATCTAGAACAAATAATTGTACAACAACGCAATTCATCCAAGCACTAAACTACTTGGATTTCTTGCTAAAAGTTTAAGATTGTTTCTTATATCAATAAATGGGTCCATGGTTGATTTGCATTTTATTTTGAAGATACTGGATGTTTAAAAAATTTAAAGGGTATGGATTAGTAAATATTTTTCAATAAAATTAGTAGTAATGATTTTTGTGTTTATTGTTTTGAAGTTTTTTTTGGGGGGGGAATGAGTGGTGCAAAGGGATGATTATTAAAAAATACCATTAAAGGAAAGTTAAAAGGTAATTAGTTATCTAATGTTTCTATCGGTGATTTTATTTTTTTAAGTTCTTCTATCGAGACATGAGTGTAAATTTGTGTTGTTGAAAGGCTTGAATGTCCAAGAAGTTTTTGTATTTTTCTGATATCAATGCCATTCTCAAGAAGATGTGTTGCAAAGCTGTGTCTTAATGTATGACAGTGGACGCCTCTTAAATGAGCGCGTTTTGCCGCTGATGATACTATTTTTTGTATATTCCTTATCGAAAGTTTTCCGTTTTGTCCCGTAAATAAATATTCTTTGTTTTTTTGTTTTTCGGTTTGATGTTGTAAATCTTCAGATAGAGAATCTGGGATATTAAAAATTCTGTCTTTATTCCCTTTGGCTTGCCTTATATAACCTATTTTTTCTAGGAAATTTAAATCTGAAATTTTTAAATTTATTAATTCTGAAACTCGAAACCCGCAAGCGTACATCAGATTTATCATAAGTTTTGATTTTTCAGTTTTAATTTCATTAATAAGTTTTTTTATTTCTCTTTTTGAAAGAGTTGTGGGAAGTTTATTTTCTTTTTTTGGGCGCTTAATGGTTTCTGTTATGTTATTGTGCAAAACTAAAGAGTATGCATATCTAATTGCAGAAAGAAAAAGGGTTATCGATGTTGCAGATTTATTAATTAGATTTTCCGTGATAAAAAATTTCACGTCTTCGGTTGTTATATGACTTGGTTGTTTTTTTGAAAAATTTATTAAATTTTGATTTGATTTTATGTAATTTTTTATTGTGTATTCTGAGTTTTTTGATATTTTTAATTCTATTTCTAATTTTTTTAAAAATTCATTTGTATCCATTCTTTTATATTCTTGGGGTGTTTATATTTTTTGGGATAACCTTTTGCGTTGTGCCCCAGAGACATATGTCGCTAGCAACTGAAAATTAGTTCCGTAGTGATTTTTAGTTTTTCTGATGGAAAAACTTGAAATCAGAAAAGAATTTTTCAAACTGAAAAATAAAGGTCATTCTTATTTACAATGTCGAAAAATTTTGAAAACCCAATTTAATTTTGAAGCAACAAAGAGGACTTTGATTAGATGGAATCAAAAACTGATGGGAACAGAGTGGAATTTACTTAATAAATCAAGAAAACCAAAAACAATTCATTACAAAACTACTGACGATATAAAACAAAAAATTATTTCAATAAGAGACAAAACCAACTGGGGGAAAAACGGAATCTCCGATGAAATCGGAATTGGGTAAACTTCAATAAACAAAATTTCGGGATTTTAAAATTTGACAAATCCATCAAGACGGAAAAAAGTTCGCGTAAAATATATTCAGTTTGAACGAGAATATTCGAATTCGCTTTGACAAATCGACCATAACGACCAGAAAGTGAAGAACAAATGGCTTCTTTCAATTATTAACGACCATTCCCGTTTTGGTGTTGGGCTTTTCGCAGTGAATAATGTTACAACTTCTGTCGTAACGAAACTTCTCGATGATTACATTGAGAAGTACGGGAAACCCGAACAAATATTTTCTAACAATGGTTCTGCTTACGGGCCAAAAAGTAAACATTCGGAATTTTACAGATGGTGTCGTTGTCGAGGAATTCAGTATATTTGAAGTTCTGTCCACAGTCCGACAACTTGCGGGAAAATAGAAAGATCACTTCAGACAATTCAGAAAGAACTCAAATTTTCTGATAACAATCTCGAACTTTTCAGAATGAGATATAACTATTTCAGACGACACGCGAGTTCAAATAAAAGACGCCTACGCAGATTTATTTAGTATAGGACATATATCCGTGGGGGGGGGGTAGGATAAACTTTTGTATAGGGTATTATGTGTCTGGATTAATAAAAAACATTTTAGGTATTCCTGTATTTGTTATGGAAAGAAATGCAGTATTTCTTTTGAATAAATTGAAAAAACTTATTTATTATGATAATTATTATGATATCCCCTATACTCTTTAGGGCACGGCGTCTTTTTGATTTAATATTTTCAGAATATCTCCTCATCTTCTAAAAGACATTTGGTAACTTTTTTTCAATATCTGGTAAAAATATACCCGAAGTCTCATCCTTATTTGGTTTAAAATGATAAAAAGATCTTAACAATCGATGGATTTCAGAAATCTTTTGGTTTTTCTACCTAATTTATTTGTATTTTTTATAATTTTTCACCTTAATGAAAACTTATATTTTCAGAATCATGTAAGAGTTAAGTAATCTCCCCTGAGGTTTTTTCAATAAAAATTGTAGCAGCCCTGCCTTTATAGAGGTTATTTTAGTAAAGATTACTAACTAATTTTCGTTTAACCGAATATCTATTTATTGATCTGTTTATTTAAAATTTTTTATAATTTATCATTGCTAATATCTTTTTCTGTAAATATTATTTGAGTATATTCTTGGTTAAATTTTTATTCATACTTTTTTAAAAAATAGTGACTATTAACTCTCACTTTTTAGTTTAAATTTTAATAAGTTTTTGTTATTTTAATGATAATTTAATTTTGGATATTTTATATCATATTTTATTAAAAATCTATTAGAATGGCTTATATTCATTGTAGGATTATTTAATTTTGTGTACCATAAGGGGTGTAGAAAAAAGATTTTTCATCAATTGGAACGCTAAATCCCTTTTGCTTAAGAATCTGGAAGATTTCATTACGAAAATTAAGATTATGAATCATTCTATGGTGCGTGGGGCAAAGACCAATGAGATTTTTTAGAGAATTGTTTTTATTATTAAAGTCTATGCGGTGAATATCAATAATTTTATCAAAACCGCAAATTGCGCATTGTTTTATGACTTTTCTAAAGGTTTTGAGATCGACGTTATTTTTTTTGCGTTGAGTATATGCCTTGTTTTTATCAAGATGGAAAACATAATTATAGCAACCGGCACAAAGATTTTTTGCGTGAATATTAATTTTTCGTTTGCATCGTTTGCATATAGCAAGCTTTGGTTGCCATTTGATTTTTTTATAACAAGCGTAACAAAGATTTTTTGCGTGGTGTTCTTTTTCTTGATTACAGTTGATACATTTTCTTATCATAATAAAAAATAGCGTTCGTACATTAAAAACTTTATGCAAACAGTCTATTTTCGTTCGTTTTTAAATATAAGAACGTCGTATAATGTATATTATGCGAACTTGTGGTTGTAAATAATATTTTTGTATGAGTTTTGTTTTTTGTAAAAAATAACTGGGTGTTCATAAATTGATACTGTTCTATTTTTTATTGAGAAAATTATTAATTCTTTAAGGGTGTGT
>CAYXTT010000005.1:0-16841 GCA_964468545.1 Candidatus Woesearchaeota archaeon | reverse complement strand
TTTTGTGTTTTTGTGTTTTTGTGTTTTTGTGTTTTTGTGTTTTTGTGTTTTTGTGTTTTTGTGGATTCGGAGTTTTTGTGGATTGTGGCTTATTAAATTTTGTCTTTGCCTGTTTATTGTGCACTAAGGTTTAGTTAGTGCAAAGTATAAAAAATAAAAATAAAATCGATTGAGTTTAATTGTTGAAAATTGCTAGAATTAAACTCAAAATTGCGCCGATCACAACTACCCATCCGGCTATTTGTGTTATGATTAATGGGATTATCGGGCTTGTAGCCGCTGCGCCAATAAACAATAAGCCATATGCCATCATTGAGCCAACCGTTAGAGACACGAGAATTCCAACTATCCATGTTAATACTCCAATTAAATTACCTTCTTTCATTTTTACCTCCTTTAAAATTTTTTTCTTTTTCTTGTGATTAAGTGGAAAAACCACATTGTCACAATAAATGATATGAAAAGTATTATTGTTTTTGCGCCGATAAGTGATGTCGTGTAACCAAAATATTCTTTAATTAGATTTGCATTGTTAGTTATATTTGAATTTAGTGAACATAATATCCATTTGTAAATTGGGCTGGGTACTCTTGGTGCAATTCTACATGGAACAATTGGTATAGACATTGATATTATTAATATTACTATGGAAACGATTCCTGAGTATATCAACTTTTTTTTGAATTGCATATTTTTTGTGTAGTTTTTGAGGTTTATAATTGTTTTGGCAATAAATATTTGGATTTTTAAACGTGTTTAAACAGTATTGTGTATTATTGGTATTTGTGATACTTTATATTTTGTTATAAAATATTATTTGTATTATATATGGTATTTTTAGATATACTTGGTTTTTGTCGAATATAAAAGTTGGTGTTTGGAAACTAAACGGGTTTGTATTCTTGTTATTAAAAATGATTTTTTATTAAAAATAATTGTTGTTTGTTGTTTGAACAACACGAAAGATTTATAAAGAAACTTATTTAAATTATTATAAGATGTTTGGTTTGTTTGAACATAAAAAAAGGATTGATAAGTTAAAACTTGAGGTCCAAGATTCTTTTAATTATGTTAAAAAGGATTTTAATAAAGTAGGTAAATGGATTTGTCATCTCGACGATAAACATAGACTTCATGTGAATGAGATTAGTGGAATAAAAAATCAACTTTTAGATATTCAAAATGATTTAATAGAGATAAAAGATTGTATTTCTTTTTTTTGTCCGCAATTACCTGTGGGGTTATATAAACAATCTCAAACAGATGGGATAAAACAAACAATAGCAAAACCAATTCAAACATCCATTCAAACTCCTGTCCAAACATGTATTTTAAATAATTTTACAGTAATGGAAAGAGCTCTTATTTGGGCTTTATTAAATTCGGAAATGAAATTAAGCTATGAAGACTTAGCTACATTACTTGGGAAAGATAAAAGTACCATAAGGGGTCAAATTAATATAATAAGACAAAAAAACAATGGACTTATAATGGAGATTTGCGAAATAAATGGAAAAAAGCGTGTATATATTCCAAATGACATCAAATCTATAATAATGAAGGGTATAAAAGTTAAAATAAATAAGAAAAAATCGAAAAGTGAGAATTAAAAATATATTTTTATTCAAAAAAGGGGTTTTTTTGAGGACAACCATAGAAAGTGAAGGTAATTATTGGAGATGAATAACTCGCCTAAATATGATAGATTTGGGGTTATGATTTATTGGGAAAGTGGGAAATATAAATAATCGTTTAAACGAATAATTATTTGATTGCCAAAAGTTGGTATATTATAAATCCCTAAGGTTTTGAATTGTGGCTAAAGTGGCTATTTTTCTAAGATCTTGAGAAATTTTTAGGAGCACTATCTTATTATTTTGTTTTACTTTTTCAATTGGAATACCCTTTTTTATAAGTTTATTAATGTAATCACGTATAGATGATTCACTGAGATTAACTTGATTTGCTAGGATATGGTAGGTAATTTCTGTATTTTCTTGTTCCTCAATGTTATATAATATACTAAAGACCAGCATTTCTTGAGGAGTTAGGCGTTTAAATTTAAGTCTTATTTCTGTTTTTATGTCGTCAAGTGATTCTATTATGTTTTTTGCTTTTCTAAACTCTGAAATATGTGTATTTTGGCTTATTTGCCATGTTGGTTGGTTGGTTTGTTGGTTTATTGGTTGGTTTGTTGAAACCCCATTATTTCCTATGGAATTATTTATATTTTGATTATATGGGCCCCGTACTGCCAAATTGTGTGTTGGGTTTGTCTGTATTTGTGTCTGGTTGTTTGTTTGTTGGATTCCTTTTACTGGATCATGTGTTGGATTTGTTTGTATTTGTATTATTTGAATTTTTAACTGTGAAATTTCATTTTTTAAAATTTTTATATCTTCTTTTATTTTAAGAAATGCTTCTTTCAGTGGATCCATGTTAAATTTATAATATATTTGTTTTTATTTTTAATTGTTATGTAAAATATGTTTTATTTTATTATTGGTGTTGTTTATAAATTTTGTGTGTTTTATTTGATATGCGCCACCTTTCTCTGTGGGAATATTGTATTCCTTTCGGGTTTTTTGTTATTTTTATAATTAATTCTTTTTTTTCAAGATTTTTTAATATTTTTTTTATAAACTCTTCGTCCCTGGCCATTTCTTTTGCTATTTCTGATGTAAAAATTTGTTTAGGAAATATTAAAAAAAGGTATGATAATATTTGTTCTGATATTTTTTCTATTTTTTGCTGAGATATTCTTGGCATTTTTAAATCTTTATTATTAAATTTTATTTTTATTTACGCCCACACCCCGAATCGAACGGGGATACCCAAGGGGTCGCGGGTTCGAGCCGCGTGCAATACCATTATGCGATGTGGGCATATAATTATAAGAAAAATTCTTTTATTAATTGTTTGTTTTCCCTTAAAAATTGACCATTGGAAATTTTATATGTATTGGTAATCCGAGCTCTTCTTCAATCTCAAATGCTCTTATTGAAGCTTTTTGTATTATTAAATTAGTTATCATAATATTTTCTTGTGTGTTAAAATTTTTTTCTTCCTGTGATTTAATAATGTTTTTTATTGTTTTATTATTTAATGCTAAAAAAATAATCCCTTCAATTGATATCTTCCCTAAATTTAAATAATCTATATTAAATATATATTCTATTTTTATAGCTTGTTTTGATTCTTTAATTTTTTCTATTTTTTTTACTTTAATACTTGTTTTTACTTCTATTTTTCCGTCGAATTCTGAGTTTCTTTCTGCATTTATTTTTGTTATTCTTGAATTAATAAGTTTTATTTCTGTCATTTTAATTTTTAATAAAGGTAGTTTATAAATTTTATTATAAAAGATCTTCTTCTGATACTACAATAAAATCTCCTACTGCTATAACGGAATTATATGGAATTAATGCCTCTTTTTCTTTTGTTCTTTCAAGTGATAAATTCATGGTATATGTTGTTAAATCTCGTAAAATAATATATATTAATTCTCCTGTTCTTGCTTCGAATGTTATGTCTTTTACTATACCTAATTTTTTACCTTCTTTTGTGACAACTTGTTTATATAAAAGTGATTTAAATGGTTTTTTATCCATATTTTATTTAAATATAAATTGTTTATAAACTTTTCTTTTGATTTTTATTTATTATAAATAATAAAGAATTTATTTAACATACCCTTTAGTTTCTTGTGGAAAAGTTTTTAAATTTTTTTAAAAAATTTAGGTTTTAATTTTAGAATTTGTATTTATAAATATATAATATAATATAATATATATTTTATTTTATTATATATTATAACACATATTTTTATTTATTTTTTTGGAGATGAAATAATGGTGTGTGTTAAAATATATTTATAAAAATATAATTGTTTTGTTAAAGTTTTTGGTTTATTGGATAGGAAATAGAGGTATTACGAATATATTTCTGGTATATAAAGATTTAAATAGTTTTAATTTTAGGTAATAAAATGGGTGTTGAATTGGGTAAAATTTTTGAATCTGCTTTAAATAATAGTTTATTTAGGAATAAAGGTGTTTTACAAGTTCGCTATACTCCAGAATCTATTCCACATAGGGATAACCAAATCAAATCGATTGCCGCTATTTTAGCTTCTACGTTAAGGGGCGAGAGACCTAGTAATTTGTTTGTTTATGGGAAAACAGGAACGGGGAAAACATTATCTGTTCAATATGTTAGAGATCAATTAATTAAGAAAGCTGAGACATTGGGAGTTGAGGTTAGGTTTGAGTATTTGAATTGTAAATTAAAGAAAGTTGCTGATACTGAATATAGGATTTTGGCGGCGTTAATTAGTCAGCTTGGTGGAGAGGTTCCAACGACGGGATTACCAACAGATAAGGTTTGGTCTAAGTTTATAGAATTGGTTGATAAAAAAAAGCAGCTTATTGTTTTTATTTTTGATGAGATTGATCATGCGGTTAAGAAAATGAGTGATGGATTTTTGTATTCTTTGACGAGATTAAACCAAGAGTTGGATTTGGCTCAGATTTCGTTGATAGGGATTTCTAATGAAGTGACCTTTTTAGAAAATATTGATCCGAGGGTGAGATCTAGTTTAGGAGAAGAGGAGTTTGTTTTTCATCCTTATAATGCCATTCAGTTACAAGATATTTTAAAGGGACGTTGTTTGGAGGCATTTAAAGATGGAGTTGTTGTAGATGGGGTTGTGGCTAAGTGTGCGGCTTATGCAGCGAGAGAACATGGCGATGCAAGGAGGGCTTTAGATTTATTGAGAATTGCTGGAGAGTTGAGCGAAAGAGACGGGAAGAAGAAGATAGAAGAAGAGTATATAGATTTGGCGAATTTAAAAATAGAGAGAGATAAAATTTTGGATATTGTAGAGGGAGAGCCGAAGCAATTTCAGTTAGTGTTGTTTTCGATTATAAGGTTGGCAAGAGACAAGAGAATGGATAAATTTTTTACAGGAGATGTTTATAATTATTATCAGGATATTTGTGCTCGAGTGAAAGCAGATGTATTGACACAGAGAAGGATTTCTGATATTTTGGCTGAGATAGATATGCTGGGTTTGATAAACGCTAAGGTTGTTTCTAAGGGGCGGCATGGTAGGACGCGCGAGATTAAATTATCTATTCCTAATAATTTATATGACAAAGTTGAAGCAATACTTGTGGATTCACTTGGGCTTTAATTGAGGCAATTCCCATTGGAATGTAGTTCCTTAATTTTAAGATGGTAGAGATATTGAAATTATTTATGAGTAAGGGATTTTTTGTAGATAGGGAAGTTTTGAGTTTTTTTTCTAGTTGGAAAAAAGAGGAAGTGGAGAAGGTTATTAAGATATTGGTTGATGAGGGGGTTAAGGAGAGGATAGTTACAAAAGGAGTTATTAGTAAATATATTGATAAATTTAAGGAGAATGATTTAGTATTAGATTTAAGGATTTTATCATCTGTAAAGTTTTTATATAGGAGGATGGTAGTTGGGGATTTTGTTCGGCATTTTTGTTCGAGGTATGAGATATTAAAGAATGTTTTAATGAGAAAAAGAGAAGAGTTGAGTTCGATTCGTAAAATTAGTGGGGGGCGAGGGTTTTATAATATTATTGGGATGGTTGCTGAGAAAAGAATAACTAAAAATAAAAACTTGTTAATAGAGGTTGAAGATTTGAGTGGGAGGGTTGTTGTTTTGGTAAATAATGATAAAAAGGATTTATTTGAAAGTGCGATGAGTTTAATGTTAGACGATGTTGTTGTGTTTCGGGTTTCTGGTTCTGGTGAGATGTTGTTTGTTAATGATATTGTTTTTCCAGAAGTTGGTTTAGATGTGGAAAAGATTGGGGATATTGACGAGTATGTGGCGTTTAGTGGGGATTTCCACATTGGTTCGAAGAATTTTTTAGAGAGTAATGTTTTGAGGTTTGTAAATTGGTTAAATGGTGGGGTTGGAAATGAGAGGCAAAAGCAAATTGCGCGGAAAGTTAAGTGTTTGATTTTAGTTGGAGATATGGTAGACGGAGTTGGGGTTTATTCAGGGCAGGAGAGTTGGTTGAATATTAAAGATATTAAGGGACAGTATAAAAAATTGGGGGAGATTTTGGGTAAGATTAGGAAGGATGTTAAGATAATTATGTGCGCGGGGCAGCACGACGCTGTTTGGGTTGGTGAACCGCAAAAAACAGTTTCGGAAAAGTGGGCGGGGGATTTATATAAAATAGAAAATTTAAAATTGGTTTCTAATCCGACGATGGTTGATTTTAATGGATTTAAAATTTTGATGTATCATGGGGCGAGTATTAATAGGTTTATTGATGAGATGGGTGGTCTTAGGGTTGAGTTTGGGCATAAGTCGCCGACGAGGGTTGTGAGGGAAATGTTAAAGCGCGGGCATTTGGCGCCGATGCATGGGTTGATGGATTATGTTCCATGTGAAGTTGACCCGATGGTTATTGATGTTGCGCCGGATATTGTCGCGACGGGCGATCAGCATAGGGCAGAAGTTGATTGTTATAATAATATTTTAATGGTTGCGAGTTCGTGTTGGCAATCGGTTACGCCATTTGAAGAGAAAATTGGAAATGTGCCGGAACCGTGTAGGGTTCCGTTGTTTAATTTGAAAACGCGCGAGATTAAAATTTTGGATTTTAGCGATGAGGATATTAAGTGGGAGAGTGGTGATGATTTGGTTTGTAAATTGGAGGCGGGGGATGTATAAATGGAGGGTTGAGGAGTATTTTGAAAAATTAATGGGTGATGTTAATTTAATTTATGATGTTGCGAGGAGGGCGAGGGAGTTGGGACTGGACCCAGTTGATGAAGTTGAGGTTTTTTTGGCAACAACAATGACAGAAAAGGCGGTTGGGTTGATTTGTATTGTTTATCCAGATTTGCCGGTTGAAAAAATTATAGGAAGAATGAATGAGTTAGAGAGAGAGTATGGGCAGTTGGATGCGATGGTTAGTTTTGTAATTGCTCGTGAGATTGCAGAGGAGAGATTTTGTAAGTTTAGGGACAAGGTGGAAGCAATTGATGCTGGGATTCGGGTTGGGTTTGCTTATATGACTTTGGGAGTTGTATCGTCGCCAATTGAGGGTTATACTGGTTTGAGATTGGGTAAAACTAAAAATGGAAAGGATTATTTTATTGCGAGTTTTAGTGGGCCGATTCGTTCGGCTGGGACAACCGCGACTTGTATTGTTTTGATGTTGATTGATTATTTGAGGGAGAGTTTTGGTTATGCGAAGTATGATGCGAGTGAGGACGAGATTAAGAGATATATGATTGAGAATAAAGATTATCACGAGAGGGTTGCGAATTTGGCGTATTTGCCTACAGATGAGGAAATGGAATTTTTGGCGGCGCGGTTGCCGATTCAGATTGATGGGGAGCCGACTTCTCAGAAGGAAGTTTCGAATTATAAAGATTTGGCGAGGGTTGGGACAAATTATATTCGGGGTGGAATGTGTTTGATTTTTTCTGAGGGGTTGGCGCAGAAGGCAGAAAAGGCGTTGGGTCGGTTGAGGTCTTGTAAAAAAAATGGTTTGAAGTGCAATGGGTTTGATTGGCTTGAGGACTATGTTGGGTTGCATAAAAAAAGAGAGAGTGGGAGTGAGAAGGGCGAGGCGACTTATATCAAAGATTTGGTTGCGGGGCGTCCCGTTTATGGTTATCCGTCGAGGAGTGGTGGATTTAGGTTGAGGTATGGTCGTGGCAGAACTTCGGGGTTTAGTGCGGTTTCGGTCCATCCAGCGACGATGGGAATTACGAATGGGTTTTTATCGCACGGGACGCAGTTGAAAATTGAGAGGCCGACGAAGGGATGTATTATTACTTCGTGTGATTCGATTGATGGGCCGATTATAAAGATGAAAAATGGGAGTGTTAGGCATGTTTGGGATTACGAAGATGCTCAGAGGATTTACAAAGATGTGGAGGAGATTATTTATCTTGGGGATATTTTGTTTCCGGTTGGTGATGTGATTGATAGAAATTTTGATTTGTTGAAGCCGGGTTATGTTGAAGAGTGGTGGCGAGCGGGGCTTGAGGAATTAGGGATTTGGGATTTGGGATTAGGCGATGTTGGGTTAAAGGATGTTGTTGAGATTAGTAGAGAGTATGGCGTGCCATTGCACCCTAATTATATTTTTTATTGGAGTCAAATTAGCGTCGATGATTTTTTGGCGTTGGTTGATTGGTTGAATAAATCTGTTTGGCTGGGCGGGAAATTGGTTTTGCCTTTTGATGATGAATTTAGAATTGGTAAAAGGGCTTTGGAAATTTTGGGGGTCGAGCATGAGGTTATTATGAAAGATGTGGTTATTAATGAAGATGCTCGGGCGTTTTTGATTAATCTTGGTGTTGATGAGGTGGCGGAGAACGAGAGATTGAACTTGAAGCTTGGAGATATTGGAGGGGGAGAGGTTTTGACGATTGTTAATGAATTGTGTGAGTTTGAGGTGAAGGATAAAGCGGGGACTTTTATTGGTGCGAGGATGGGAAGGCCGGAGAAGGCGAAGTTGAGGGACATAGGCGGGAGTCCAAATGTGTTGTTTCCAATTGGTGAGCAAGGTGGTCGATTAAAGAGTGTGCAAAGTGCGGTTGATATTGGTTTTGTCGACGCTGATTTTGCGATACATAAGTGCGATTGTGGGAATATGGGAATTTATTCGATTTGTGAAAAATGTGGGGGCAAATCTAAAAGGGGGTTTTATTGTCGTGGGTGTCGCGAAGAGAAAGATGATTTTTGTAATTTGCATGAAAATTGTTTTGGGTTTTCTAAGAGAAGGATTGATGTTAAAAGTTATTTTGAGGAGGCGATGAAAAGATTGGGGCTTGAGTTATATGAAGTGCCGCCGTTAATTAAGGGGGTTTATGCGATGGGGAACAAAGAGAAAGATGTTGAGAATTTGGGGAAGGGGATTTTGAGGGCGAAGTTTGGTTTGTCTGTGAATAAAGATGGGACGATTAGGTACGATGGGACGGAAATTCCGTTGACGCATTTTAAGCCGAAGGAAATTGGGACGAGTGTTGGGAAATTGAAAGAGATGGGTTATGATAAGGATGTTTGTGGTGGGGATTTGATTGATGATAATCAGATTTTGGAACTGAGACCGCATGATATTGTTTTGCCGAATTGTTCCGAAATGAGCGAGAGAGGGGATGAGGTTTTTTTTAATGTTGCGAATTTTGTCGACGAGGAATTGAGTAGGTTTTATGGGTTGAAGAAATTTTACAATTTGAAAACGAAAGATGATTTGGTTGGACAGTTGGTTGTTTGTATGGCACCGCATAATTGTGCGGGGGTTATTGGAAGGGTCATTGGGTTTTGCGGGATGCAAGGTGTGGTCGCTTCGCCGTATATGCACGCGGCGATGAGGCGAGATTGCGACGGGGATGAGGCGGCGGTGATGTTGTTGATGGACGTGTTGTTGAATTTTTCAAGGAAATTTTTGCCGGGGCATCGTGGGGGGAATCAGGATGCGCCGTTGGTTTTGAATGCGAGGATTAGGGCGGGTGAGGTTGATGACCAGATTTTGTCTTTGGAAACTTGCGGGGCTTATCATTTGGAATTTTATGAAAAAGCCGAGAGGGGTTTGCATTCGAGAGAGTGTGACGTTGAGTTGGTTAAGGATAGGCTTATGGGGAAAGGGGATTCGGGATTCGGGATTCGGGATTCGGAGGAATTGTTGGAGCCGTTTGTCGGGGCGGGGTTTAGTCATGATACGAGTGATATTAATCTGGGGAATTTGAATGGGATTTACAAAAGTTTGCCGACGATGAAGGACAAGGTTGCGGCGGAGATGGAGTTGGTTGGGAAGATTCGGGCGGTTGATAAGGATGATGTTGCGAGGTTGATTTTGGAGAGGCATTTTATTCGGGATATTGGTGGGAATTTGAGGAAATTTTTTAGGCAGGAATTTAGGTGTGTGGGGTGCGGGGAGAAGTTTCGTCGGCCGCCGTTGGCTGGGGTTTGTCATAAGTGTAAGGGAAAGATTATTTTTACGATTTCGGAGGGTTCGATTAAAAAGTATTTGCCGATGGCGAGGGAGTTGGTTAGGAATTACAATATTCCGTCGTATACGAGAGAAGTTTTTGAGTTGTTGGAAGAATATATCGAGGGGATTTTTGGGAAGGAGGAATTAGTAAAAGGACCACAATAATAATTTTAAAGGTTGGAATGTTTTTTTTGTGATGGGGTTTTGTCATTTGCATTTACATACGGAGTATTCGTTGTTGGACGGGGCGACGAAGATTGAGGAATTGTTTGGGAGAATTAAGGAGTTGGGGCAGGATGCGGTCGCGATTACTGAGCATGGGAATATGGGAGCGGTGATTAAGAAATATGATTTGGCGAAGAAGGCGGGGATTAAGTTGATTTTTGGGTTTGAGGCGTATATTACCGACGATATGAGGGCGAGAGACAAGAATGTTAAGAATTATCATTTGAATTTGTTGGCGAAGGATTTTGAGGGGTATAAGAATTTGATTAGGTTGGTTTCGATTGCGAATGGCGAGGGGTTTTATTATCGTCCTCGTTTGGATAAGGCGACGTTGAGAAAATATTCGAAGGGTTTGATTTGCATGAGCGCGTGTATTGCGAATGATGTGGCGCAGGCGGTTATCGACGGGAAAGAGGATTTGGCGAGGAAGTTGATTGGGGAGTATGTTGATATTTTTGGAAGGGAGAATTTTTATTTGGAGGCGCAGAATCATGGGATTGCTGAGGAGGGAGTTGTTAGGAATTTTTATAAAAAGATTTCTAGTGAGATGGGGATTGGAGTTGTGGCGACGGTGGATTCGCATTTTTTGAAAGAGGATGATGCTTATGCGCATGAGGTTATGCTTGCCGTTGGGACTAATGGGAATATGGATGATGAAAAAAGATTTAAGTTTGATGGGGCGGGATATTGGGTGAAGAGCGAGGAGGAAGTTAGAAAAGATTTTTTTGAGAATCCTGAGTGGGTTGATTTGTCGACGGAGATTGCTGACAGATGTAATGTTGAGTTGGAAATGGGGACGACGATTTTTCCGCATTTCGAGTCGCCTGGTGGAATGAGTCATAAAGATTATTTGTATAAACTTTGTCGCGAGGGAATTGATGGGATTTATGGTGGGCAGGAAAATTATGGCGAGGCGATTGCGCGGATGGAGTATGAGTTGGGTGTGATTGAGAGGATGGGATTTGAAGCGTATTTTCTTATCGTCGCTGATTTCATTCGGGAGGCGAAAAAGTTTTGTCAGGTTGGGCCGGGCCGGGGTTCGGGTGCGGGGTCGATTGTTGCATATTCGCTTGGGATTACGCAATTGGACCCACTAAAATTAGGGTTGTTGTTTGAGAGATTTTTGAATCCCGATAGAATTTCGTTGCCGGATTTTGATGTTGATTTTGGGGACAAAGATATTGTGTTGGATTATGTTCGACGGAAGTATGGGAAGGAGAAGGTGGCGATGATTGGGACTTTTGGGACGATGTCGGCGAAGGCGGTTTTGAAAGATGTGATGCGGGTTTTTCGGATTCCGTTTGAAGAGGCAAATGCGATTACGAAGTTGGTTGGTGAGAAGACGATTCAGGCGAGTTTAGACAATGAGAGAGATGGGAGGTTGACGGTCGAGGCGGAGAAGTTGAGGGAATTTAGGAGGAAGCACGAGAAATTGTTTGATGTCGCGATGAGGTTGGAAGGTTGTGTTCGACATAAGGGAGTGCATGCTTGTGGGGTTGTTTGGGGAAGGGGCGCGATTGATGAGTATATTCCGACGTATGTGAGAGATGGTGATGTGGTTACGCAGGTTGAGGGGCCAGATATTGAAAGATATGGTTTGGTGAAATTTGATATGTTGGGTTTGGAAACGTTGAATGTGATTAAGAAAGTTTTGGATATGATTGGAAAAAATAGTGAGTGGCTGGAGAATATTCCGCTTGACGACGACGGAGTTTATGAGATGTTGCGGAAAGCGAAGAGTATTGGGGTTTTTCAAATTGAAAGCGAGGGGATGAGGAAGACGTTGAAAATGATTCAGCCGACTTGCTTTGATGATATTATTGCGATTGTCGCGCTGTATCGTCCGGGTCCGATGCAGTATTTGGAAACGTATGCTAATCGTAAGCATGGACGAGATGTTGCTGTTTATCCTCATAGGAACGCGGAGAATGTTTTGGCGTCGACGTATGGGATAATGGTTTATCAGGAACAGGTGATGCAGTTGTCGAGGGATTTGGCTGGGTTTTCTGCTGGGGATTCGGATGTTTTGAGGAAGGCGATTGGGAAGAAGAAGATTGATTTAATGGAGAAGATGGAGAAGCAATTCAAGGAGGGATGTATAGAACATTCTGAGATGAAGCGCGAGGATGTGGATAAGTTGTGGGAGGATATTGTTAAGTTTGCGGCGTATTCTTTTAATAAGTCGCACGCGGCGGCTTATGCTTTGATAAGTTATAGGACGGCGTATTTGAAGAGATATTATCCGGTTGAGTTTTATGCGGCGACGATTTCTTCTTCGGTTGGTGATCCGGAGAAGTTGGCGTTTTATTTGACGGCGGCGAGGAACGAGGGGATATTAATTCTTCATCCTAATATCAACACCTCTGGTGTTGATTTTTCAGTTGAAGAATTGGATGGCTCTGCTTCGCAAGAGGGCTCGTCGACTTTGTCGACGGAGGGCTCATCGCTTTGCGATGGAGGTTTGGGTAACGAAAGGGTTATTCGTGTTGGGTTGTCGGGGATTAAGAATGTTGGCGGTGAGGCGTTGGCGAGAATTATGGCAGGGCGACCGTATTCTTCTTATCAGGATTTTGTGAACAGGGTTGATTTGTCGAAGGTGAACAAGAGAGTTTGTCATAATTTAATTTCGGTCGGGTGTTTCGATGAGTTGGGAATTAATCGGGCGAGTTTGTTGAAAGTTTATGATAGGGTTGGGAAGGATGTTAGTTCGGTGGAGAAGCAGATGACTTTGTTTGGTGGCGTCGCGAAGAAGGTTGAGTATCCGAGTTTGCCACAGATGGCGTTGAAAGATATGCTGGCGTTGGAGTCGGAGCTTTTGGGGGTTTGTGTTTCGGGGCATCCGGTTGATGCTTATGTTGAGTCGAGAGATGGTGGCTATAGTTCGTTTGATAGTTTGAAGGATGAGATGGAGACAGAGGTTTTTGGTTTGGTGAAGAGGTTTAGCCAGATTGTTACGAAGAGCGGAGAGGATATGGCGTTCATGGATATTGTTAATAAGAGTGGAGAGTTGAAGGTGACGATTTTTCCGAGGGATTTTTCGGAATGTATTGGTGGCAGAATAGTGAAGGAGGGGGATGGTGTTAGGGTTGCGGGGAAGTTTAAAGAGAGTGAGGAGTTTGGGAATGCGTTTATTGCGAAGAGTGTTTTGGTTTGTGAGGCGGTTTGATTATATGTTTGAGGATAGTTTTGTTTAAATAGGGTGGGGATTTTTGAGTGGTATGGGAGCGAGGGAAGAGTGTGGTGTCGTGGTTTGTGTTTCCAAGAACAAGGATTTGAGGGTTTCGTCGGTGATTTATAATTTGCTTTCTGAACTTCAGCATCGGGGGCAGACGAGTGCGGGGATGACGGTTTATTCGTCGGGGTTTCAAAAACGGTTGAAGTCATTGAAGAGTGTTGGAAGGGTTTTAAATTTGTTTAGGATTTGGGATAAGGAATATTTTGATAACGTTTTGAAAGAATTTTCGGGCGAGGTTGGGATTGGACATGTTCGTTATGCCACTTCGAATATTAGTGATAATGTTGCTCTGAGTTTTGAGGGGGCGCAACCTTTTGTCAGAAAGCACGGGCATCCGTGGAAGAGATTCGCGATTGCGTTCAATGGGCATTTGACTAATTATAAAATTTTGAGGGATGAGTTGGTTGAGAAGGGGTACCTTGTTGATACGGATGTAGATACGGAGATTTTGATGCATCTTATTTCTCTTTCTTTGAAGAAATATTCTGACCCCGGGTCTTCTGAAATTTTTCAGGTTTTCGAGGAGGTGATGGGGCAACTTGATGGGAGTTTTTGTTTTGCTTTTGTGAATGCTCTTGGTGATGTTGTCGTTGCGAGAGATAGTTTTGGTTTTCATCCTTTGGTTATCGGGGAGAACGAGAATATGATTTGTGTTGCGTCGGAGAGCAAGGCGTTGGCGAAGGTCGGGGTTGTTGATTTTAGAGATGTGAAGCCCGGGGAGGTTATTTTAATTAAGAATGGAGAGATCCGTTCGATTGTCCTGAAGAAAGATAGCCGTTGTGCGCATTGTCATTTTGAGTATGTTTATTTTTCGCATACCTGCTCGATTAACGACGGAATTTTAGTTAATGATGTTCGTGCGAGACTTGGAAAAATTCTTGGGCGCGAGGAAAAATTGAAGTCGAGGTTCGTCGAGGACAACTGGGTTGTTGTGCCAATACCGAGCACGTCGATTCCGTCGGCGAATTCTTATTCGAAGGAGGTGGGGATTCCGATTGAATTTTCGCTTTTGAAGAATGATGTTGGTCGCGGGTTTATAAATTCTGGAGCGATGCGGAAGGTAATTATGGATTCTAAGTATAGTTTAATTCCGGGGAGTGTCGTCGGGAAAAAGGTAATTTTGGTTGATGATTCGATTGTGCGAGGGGAGACGAGTGGGCGGATTGTAAAGTTGGTCAGGGATGCGGGGGCGAAAGAGGTTCATTTGCGAGTTACTGAATCAGCGATTCGTTTTCCTTGTTGTTATGGTGTTGACTTTCCGAGCTTTGGGGAGTTGGTGGCTGGGGGTTTTAGTGGTGGTCGTGATGAGGTTGAAAAATTTGTCGCTGAGAAGATTGGCGCGGAGAGTGTCGGGTATGTTTCTTTGGATGGGTTGAAAGAAGCACTTGGCGGGGACGAGAATAAATTTTGTTTTGCGTGTTTGAACGGGGAATATCCGACGAAGGCGGGGTGTGAATTTTTGAAAGGAAAGATGGTCGCGGGAGAATAATTATTTTAATTTGACTGCGGTTCCGTATGCAAGCATTTCGGCTGCGCCGGTCATAATCATTGATGTTGAATATCGAATTCCGACTATTCCATCGGCGCCCATTGAGATTGCGTTGTTGACCATTCGGTTGAACGCTTCTTCGCGCGCCTGGGTTGTCATTTCGGTGTAGGATTTTATTTCGCCACCGACGAGGTTTTTGAATCCTGCGGCGATGTCGCGCCCGACATGTCTTGCTCGGATTGTGTTGCCTTTTGCGATGCCGAGTATTTTTAGGATTTGTTTTCCTGGGATTTCCATTGTGGTTGTGGTTATTAGTTCTTTCATATTAATGTTTAGATGTTTTTGTTTTAATATCTTTCCTTTGTTCGATTTTGTTTTCTTTGTTGCGGAGGGTGATTAGTGCGATGCCGAGGGTGATTATTATTGCGGGGTAGATTTGAACCCAGGGAGGTGTGTTTTTGCTCGTAAGGATTTCTAAGAATATCCAGACGCCGAAGATGATTATTGCTGAGCCGGTTAGTGTTGCGCTTTTTACCATATGATATTTATCATTTTGAGTTAATAAATTGTTTGATAAGCGCTTCGCGAGATTGTCGCTATTTGCTTTTCGCTCGTCGGTTAGAGAGGGGGCATTTTGGAGAACCTTTGGTTCTCGGATTTACGGCGGCTTCGCCGCCCCGCGCGGCGCGCGTTGGGGGTGGGTTTAGAATGGGAGGTAGAAAATTATTGTCGGGATGAGGATTGCGCCCATGAGGAAACTTCGGCGGGTTTGAAATTCGATGCAGGTCAGCCCGATGGTTGTTGCGACGGCGAGAGTGATTAGTCCGAGGATTCCTGAGAAGATGAATATAATTATGATTAGGAAGATGAGAATTGTTGTCGATATTTTTGTATAGGGAATTTTGTGGATGTTCTTGGCGATGAGCTTCGAGATTGTGAGGGCAATTGGGATTGCGAGAATTGTTGATAGGATTATTGTGATGAAGATTGTGATTAAGTTTGTCGTCGAGAGAGTTGTGATTTGGGAGATGACGAACGCGGCGCCGGTTCGAGATTTTTGGATTAGGAATAGTGTGACGAAAGAGATTGACATGACGATTGTGTTGATGGAGCCGAGGAGAACGAGGAATTGTTCGCGGTTTAATTTGCCAGTGATTTCGGAGCCGATGATTGCGGCTTGACTTGAGCCGAGGCCGGGGAAGAAAGAGCAAATTGGAGAGACGAGAATTGTCGCGATGGTTGGTTTGATTAGTTCTTTTTTATTGATATTTAGTTTTTCTATTTTTTGTTTTGGGATGATTGTTTTTGATTTGATTGAGTGAATTATCGTCGAGGTTCCGAAGAGTCCGGTAAGGAGGGGGAGGAGGGGCTGTTTGATGTCGAGGTTTAGCGTGGCGAGTCCGAGGAAACCAGCGAGGATAAATATGAGGATTGCTTTTGTTTTGGATTCTTTTTCGCTGTAGATTAAAAAGATGATGGCCCAAATTAAGATGAACGCCATCATGCGTTGGAGGAAAGGGAAGATTTTTGGAATGATGATTAGGAAGATGGGGACGATTAGAAAGAGAGAGATTGTCGCGATGGTCGAGCCGATGATGGTGAGTTTGAGGGCGTGGTGACCTTGACCAAAGAGGAGAAGTTCGTGACCGGGGAGAGTTCCTAGTCCGGTGTCTTCGTCGGGTGCGCCGAGAAAAATTGCTGGGATAAAATCAAGGAAGGTGTGAGTGATTGCCATTGCGGTTATGAAGATTAGCAGGTAGTTTGTAGTTTGTGGCGAGTAGATTGCGGGGAGGAGACTTAGAGTGAGGATAGCGACGAGGTTTATGTGAATGCCGGGAGTGAGGCCTGTTAGAGTGCCTGCGAAAATTCCGAGAAGGAGGGGGATTAAGTAGAGC
>CAYXTT010000004.1:28698-30279 GCA_964468545.1 Candidatus Woesearchaeota archaeon | reverse complement strand
TCGGCGCGCTTCGCGTAGGTTTTGGGTAGTGGTTTGGGAAGTTTAATAAAGTTATTTTTTGTTTTGGTGTTATGAGTATGAAAAATGTTTTGGATGAGGAGTTGAAGTTGATTTCGGTTTCGCGGGTTGAAGTTTTGAGATTTGAGAAAATTGCAAAGGATTTTATTGCGTCGTTGAAGGCGAAAGGTGTTAGTGCGTTTGTCGGTGGGAGTTTGGCGAAGAACACTTTGATTAAGAAAGAAAAACAGGATGTTGATATTTTTGTTGTGTTTGATTTTGGTGAGGATATTTTGAAGTTGGAGAAGGTTTTGAAGATGGTGAAATTGCCAGGTGAGTTGAGGAAGGTGCACGGTTCGAGAGATTATTTTCAGATTGATTGTGGGGATGTTGTTTTGGAAGTTATTCCGGTTGTGAAGAATAATGACCCGGAGTTGGCGGAGAATGTGACTGATGTTTCTTTGGGGCATGTTAAATTTGTCGTCGGTGAATTGAAGAAAAATCCTAAGTTAGCTGACGAGATTAGATTGGCGAAGGCGTTTTGTTTTGCGAATCGGGTTTATGGGGCTGAGGGTTATGTGCGTGGGTTTAGTGGTTATGCCTTGGAAGTTTTTGTAATTTATTATGGTTCGTTTATAAAGTTTTTTAAAGGAATTGGAAAGCGTAGGGTTGTTGATCCGTTGAAGTGTTTTAGGAATGAGCGTGAGGTTTTGAGTGAGATTAACGCGTCGAAGTTGCAGAGTCCAATTGTTTTGGTTGACCCGACTTACAAGTATCGGAATGTGACAGCGGGTTTGGGGGTTGAAAGTTTTGAAAGGTTTTTGAAAGTTGCTAAGGAATTTTTGAAATCGCCGTCGCTGGATTTTTTTGAGTTGAAGGAAGTTGATGTTGATGAGATGAAGAATTTTGCGCGGAAGAAAAAGGCGAGGTTTGTTGAGGTTGAGTTGAGGACGGATAGGCAAGAGGGGGATATTGCGGGGACGAAGATGAAGAAGTTGCTGGATTTTTTTGCGAGAGAGTTGGAGAGAAATGGGCAGAAAGTTTTGAGGAAGGAATTTGATTATTCGGGTTTGGGGCAGAGAGCTGTTGGGTATATTATTGTTTTGGAGAAGTTGGAGGTTGAGGTTAGAGGGCCGAGCGTTGGGTTGGAGGATTGTGTTAAAGTTTTTAGAGGGGTTCATCGTGATGCTTTTAAGAAAGGGAAGTTTTGGTTCGTGAGGAGGAAGATTAGTGTTGAGGGGATTTTTGATTTGGTTAAGAAAATTGAGAGGGAGATGGGGGCGGAAGCGAAGCTTTTGCGAGGCGTTAACCATTAGCCATTAGCTGTTAGAGAATTTTATTTAAAGTAGTCTTCGACTGATTTACCGTCGATAACTCTGTAATAATTTTGTCCGTTGATTGTGATATAAGTATCATTTGGGTCTGTCGCGTTTGGGTCGCCGATGACGTTGCGAGTTTGAGGAAGTTTTCTTGCGTTTATTTTAACATCATATTCGTGTACTCTTTTTAGAAAATTTGTAAACTTTGGTGTTATAATTAAAATTCCTAAAGCAACAGTAGAGAGTATCCCATATTCTATTAATT
>CAYXTT010000004.1:12425-28598 GCA_964468545.1 Candidatus Woesearchaeota archaeon | reverse complement strand
TTGTCTCCGAATTTTCCCATCTTAATCTCTCCACGCCAGCTCGAACATGTAGCTTAGCGAGTTTACGAAGAACGCGGAGTTTATCCAGACGCCGTAGTCGAAATCTTCGTGGACGTTTGTCGGTTTGATTGTGAAGATTAATTCTTGTTTATCGGCGATGACGAATCGTGAGTTGATTGTTCTTGATTTGATTTCTACTCCGAGTTTTTTTGAGAGTTTTTCTGCTTCTTCTTGGTTGTCTGAGACGATGACTTTGATATCGACTTTTCTTTTCTTTAGTTTTGCGAAAACGTCTTTGAACATTTTTTGTTTTGAGTTTAGTTCGTATACCGAGGAGATTAGGTGGATTGTTTTTTCGGCGGATTCCATTACTGAGCGCATTTGGAGGTAAAGGTTTGAACGGCCCTTGATTGACGTCGAGAGTTCGTGGTTTTTTATTGGCTCGATTCCGATTCGGTGGAGTTCTTTTAGTTCTTTGTATTCGATTGTGTCTTTTAGACCTGAGAGTGTTTTGATTTTTTCTTCGGCGTATTGTGTCGTGTTGTTTTTTAATTTCTCGATGACGATTTCGGGTTTGACGGCGATGTATTTTACGGGCTTGCCGAGTTTTTGAATTACGAATCCGCGCTTTTCGAGAGATTCGAGGACGTCGTAAGTTCGGCTTCGAGGGACGCCAGAGATTTCTGCGATTTCGCCGGCTGAGCTTATACCTTTGCTGAGTAGGGCGAGCCAGACTTTAGTTTCGTAAATGTTTAGGTCGAAGTATACTTTCAATTTTTTTACGAGTTCGGGTTTTGTTATTGCCATGTTATAATTTTAATCTTTCTAATCTATCTTTGATAAGCCGGTTCACTTCCGAAAGATTGCCATCCAAAGTTTCTATATCTTGTTTATGGCCTTTCCTAGCAGATTCATGTCCATAACTATGACCTATTTTAAGAAGTAAATAACTTTCGGGGTTGTTTATTTCATCTTTTAGATAAGTATGAGTATGACTTTCGCCAATGTTTCCTGAATATGGGCTGATTGGAGTAATTCTTCCTTTATTGGATGATATTTCAAAAACAAAACCAATATAACCCCTTTCTGTTAATATCGATGTACATAAAGGTTCATACCAAACTTCCGTTGTGTTTTCTATTCTATCGTCTTGTCTTTCGTTTTTGTTTGCCATGTTTTCACTATAAAATTTGGAAATTTAGTTTTATAAATGTTTCGCTATGTTGTCTTTTTGAAGGGGTTACATGCATAAAATTTAAATATGGGGTTTTTGTTGTGGTTTTATGAAAGTCGAGTATGTTTTTGTTTTTTTGTTTGGTTTTCTTAGTTGTGCGTTTTTGTTTTTTGTTTTTTCTTTTTCGGGGTTTGGTATTTCTGGGTTCGGGATTTTGGATTTGGGGAGTTTGTCGTCGCCGTCGGATTGGGTTAGTGAGGATGATATTATTGTTTTGGACGATAGGATTATTTTGATGATTGAGAATGCGACGTTGTCTAATTATGTGGCGACGGGGAGTATGAAGCCGTTGTTTGATGCGGGGGCTAATGGAATTCGTGTTGTTCCGAAAAGTGAGGATGAAATTAGCGTCGGAGATATTGTTAGTTTTGGGTTGGGCGAGAAGTTGGTTGTTCATCGGGTTGTCGAGAAAGGAGTTGATGGGGAGGGGGTTTATTTTGTTACGAGGGGTGATAATAATTTAATTAGCGACGGGAAGGTTCGGTTTTGGGATATTGAGTATGTGACGATTGGAATTATTTTTTAATGATGTCAATTGTGAAGGTATTAGGTGTTAGGTTGCTTCGCTTTTAGGTATTAGGTTTGGAATAGGGCAACGTTGTTGCTAATTTTTTGTGGTTAGATAACTGTTAGTTTTGCGAGGATGATTGCGACAAGTATACCGGTTGTGATGTATGGCATTGCGGGATATGCTTTGTCTTTTTTTGTTATTGCGAATAGGTATGTTAGGGCGATGAACGCGCCGGCCGTTACGAAGAGTGCGGGGATTAGTCCGAATGTTCGGAGGAAAACACCGGCTGTGATGATTGGGAAAATTATGTCGCCGCCGCCGAGGATTGCGAGGTTGACTTTGAATTTTTTATTTTTTATTTTTTTCGGGATTTTTTTGCCCCTATATTTTTGTTTTATGTTTTTAATTTCATCTTTGACTTTTTTTGAAGCGGAAGGAATCATGAGTCCGCCGAAAATTTTGAGTTCGTTCATTTGGAATTTTGCCATTTTTTGCATGATGCCGGATTTCCAGACCGCCCACGCATCGTAAAGTGAGATTAAAATTAGGAGTGTTGTGATTGGCCAGATTTTACCGATGAATGTCGTCGCTGTTGGGCGGAGAAGTATTGGGATGAAGACGGCGGCGATGCCGGGGTAGATTAGGAGTTCGGTGAGGTTGTGCGAGTAGACATTTGGTTTGAAAATTTTTAAGGATGCGAGAGGGATTGCGATTGCTAAAGCAATTAGTGAGCAGTTGGTAGTGAGCAGTTGGTAGTGAGACATTTTTAAGAAAGCATAGAGTGAGATTGCGAGGGCGAGGATTGTGACTGCGAGGAACCAAAGGCGGATGACGGTTTTCCATTTGTATTTCATTAGGATGAAGATGATTGCGATTGCGAATATGAATGCGAAGATGAGGTTGTAAAATCCAGGTTGTTCGTCGTCGGGAGTTTGAAGTCCGAACGGGAGGTCGTTGGTTGGCGAGTGAATTGTTTCGCCGGTTTGCGGGTTTGTGATTGTTATTGGGGTGTAGGCATTGACGACGAAGAGTCCGATGAATTGTGTTGCTAGAAAGATAGAGAGGAGTAGGATTGTTATAGAAAGTTTGTGTTTCATGATTAGGGATGGAGGGTGAGGTATTTAAATTATCTTAGTCTAATTGTTTCGAGATTTTTTGGGACGCAGGTTTCGGTTCGCTGGGATTTGTAGATGCTGGACGCGAGGTCGAGGCATTTTGATTGTTCGCCGTGGTTGACGATTATTTTTCTTGGTTTCGGGTTGATGTTGTTTATGAAAGCCATGAGCTCGTTTCGTGATGAGTGTCCGGAGAATCCGTCGATAGATAGAAATTTTAGTTTTATTGGGACGATTTCTTCTTTGCCATTGACGTTGAATTTGGCTTCTCTTAATCCTTCTTTTAGTTGGCGACCGAGACCTCCTGGTGGTTGGTAGCAAGAGAGACAGAGTCCGTTGTTTGGGTTGTCCGCGAATTCTCTGAGGTATTCGACTGATGCGCCACCGACGAGCATTCCTGATGTTGCGAGGATTATGCAGGGTCCGCTTTCGATTACTTTTTTTCGTTCTTGGGGTGAGCCGACTTGACTGAAAATTTCTGATGTGAATGGATTTCTGTCGGCGAAGATGTTGGAGCGGAGTGTGTTTGAGAGGAAGTCTGGGTAAGCAGTATGGACTGCGTTGATATCCCAAATCATTCCGTCGATGTAGACGGGAATTTTTGGGATTCTGCCCATTTTTATTGCGTCTTCGATGAGGAGCATTTTTTCTTGGGCGTGGCCGGTTCCAAGTTCTGGGAGTAGGACTTTGCCGCCATTTGAAATGATGTCGTTGATGAATTTGAGAAGTTCTTCTTCTGATTCTCTTCGGGGAGGGTAGTTGTTGTCTTTGCCGCCGTATGTTGATTCGATTTGGAGAGTTTCGAGTCTGGGGAAATAAGAAGTTGCGGCTTCGAGCGAGCGGGATTTTCCGAATTTGATATCGCCGGAGTAAAGGTAGTTGTGGAGACCGTTGCCGATGTTGAAATGAATCATTGCCGAGCCGAGAGTGTGTCCGGCGTTATAGAGGGTTATTCTGATGTCTGGGGTGATGTCGGTCACTTCTTGGTAATCTAATGTGATTGAGTGTTTGACCATGTTTCGAATGTCGGATGATTTGAAGAGCGGTGCTGCGGCTTGCTTGTATGCGACGCCGATGAAGTCGAGTGCCATCAGGGCGGCGATGTCGCGAGTTGGGGCAGTCATGTAGACAGGACCTTTGTATCCCATTTTGTAAAGGTAGGGAATTAGTCCGGAGTGGTCGAGGTGTGCGTGGGATAAGATTATTGCGTCGATTGCCGAGAGGTCGAGTTCGGGGGCTTCGAGATAGGGGTATTTGTCTTTGCCTTGGGCTGATACGTCGATGCCACAATCGATTAAAATTTTTGATATTGGAGTTTGAAGAAGGAAGCAGCTTCGGCCGACTTGTCTGCCTCCGCCTAGCGCTGTTATTCTAACCCATTCTTCTATTTTGTCTGGGTTCCATTCTTCGTAGATTTTTTCTCCGATGCTGTTTAGAAATTTTTTTCGGTATGAGTTGTCTTGGTAAAGGACTTCGCGAATTTTGTCTGTGATTTTTGATTTGATTGTGGCGGAGCGCTGAATTTGGGGAGTCCACATTGTTTCGTTTTTTATTTCTTTTAGAATTGAGCCGTTTTTTCCGATTGCGAGTCCGGGTTTTTTTGTTTCAATTATTATGATGCTTCGTTGGGGGTCGAAGATGATTTTTGTTATTTCGGCTTCTTTTGGAATTATTTGTCGGATTTTTATTTCTGTTTTATCGTTTGGCATTAGAAGTGATTTGTCGGCTCGGAGTTCGATTCGTTTTTTAATTGTGTTGACGACTTCTTTGATTGCGGTGTTGCCGTCTTTGAAAAATGCTATGTCGGATGTGTATACGACTATATTTGCGCCTTCGAAAATTGTTGAACTGACAACGCCTCTCGGTAATTGTTCTTCAATTGTTTTTAAGATATCTGCCATTTGAAATGATTTATGTTATTATTCTTTTTCGACGAATTCTGTTTTTATCTTTTTAGAAAAGACTTTTTCTATTTTTCCTGGGGTTATTGTATAAATGTCGAATCCGTCGCCTACGCCCGGCTGTCTTCCGCTTGTAGCGTTGAATACTTTTTTTGCGAATTCGATTCCTCTTTCTAAAGTGATTAATTTGTCGTATTCTACGTCGAGAATTCCAAGGCTTTCGAATGGTGCGCCTGTTGCTTGGTAGGTGTCAATTTTTTGAAGATATCCGTCGGGTGATGTGTCGTAGAGACTCGTTTCCCCATTTTCATCATATCCTGCTATTAGGAAATGAGAGATGCTTGGAATCATGCTTGGTGCTCTTATATTTTGAAATAGAATATTTGACATTAGAGAAGCGACTTCTTTCATTGTTATTTTTTTTTTGTCTTTTAGTTCTTTTAGTTTTATTTCTGCACTGATTAGTTTCAATGTTCGTCTGGAATCAGAGGCGGTTCCTGCGGTTGTTGCAATAATTCTGTCGTTGATTTTGTGAACTTTTTCATGTGTTCTTGAGATGTATATTATTCCTCCTCCTTCGTTTGCGTATGTTACTCTGTTGTCTGCGGCGAGAACAATTCCGTCTTTGCAAACAATTCCGACTGTGAGTGTTCCGGTCTTCAATACATACTTGTCGAGTGTTTGTCTTGATTCATTCATTTTATCTTAAGAAGTAAAACTTCTAGAATTTATGTTATTTGTTGTTTTGTTTTGTTTATAAATTTTTTGGTTAGTTTTATAAGGGGATGTTTCGTGTGGGGTTGATGAGTTATGAGGAGTTGTTGGAGGAAGCGTATTGTAGCGTCAAGAGTAGTTGTGAGTGTGGGCGGTTTGAGGTTTTGAAAGTTCGAGGATGTCATGAGGGAACGAGGACGGTAATTTCTAATTTTTGTCAGGTTGTTAGTTGCTTAAGGAGGGATCCGAGGCATTTGATGAAGTTTTTGGGGAAGGAGTTGGCGAGTTTTGTTGAGATGAGGGGGGATAGGTTGATTTTGTCGCGGAAGTTGTCGAGTAAGGAAATTAATGAGAAAATTGAGAGGTATGTGAAGCGTTTTGTGTTGTGTCCGAAGTGTGGGAAGCCAGATACTGAGTTAGAGGTTGGAGCGAAGACTTTTTTAAGGTGTCTTGCATGTGGGGAGAGATATGAAGTACAACAAATTTGATAAATTAAATATCAATGGAGGTAAAAATGGCGATTGAGGCAAGGTGTATGAAGTGTAAGGAGAATAGGACGATGAAGGATGCTCAGATGACTATGACTGCTCGGGGTGGTTACATGGCGAAGGGAAAATGTTCGACGTGTGGTTGTGGAATGTGTAGGATTATGTCGAAAGATGATGCGGACAAGGTGGTTGCTAGTGGAGAGGCTAAGAAGGTTGCTTAAATTTATTCCCTTTCTTTTTGGGAGGGGATTTTAATTTTTTATGTCGGTGGTTTTATATAGCGGGGATTTTTTTGTTAGTGATGGGGAATATTTTATTGAAGGTGCACAAGTCGTATCGTTGGGTCGTCGCTGTTTGTGATGTGGATATTTTCGGACGGAAATTAAAGGAGGGGAAAATGGCGCTGGATGTGAGTGGGGATTTTTTTAGAGGGGATGAGATGAGCGAGGATGGGGTTCGCGAGGAAGTGATTCGTTGTAATAAAGAGGACGCGACGTTTAATTTTGTTGGTAAGAATTCGGTTCGGATTGCGAAAGAGTTGGGGCTGGTTAGCGACGAGGGCGTGATTGAGATTGAAGGTGTGCCGATTGCGCTTGTTCTTCTTTGAAGAACAAGAGATGTTCGCTTTTCGCTTTTCGCTGGTTGATAATTTAGAGAGCTTCGCTCTCATATTTTTAGCGGCCGTTAGTCGCCCGCGCGGTGCGTGGAACTGGGCGGTGGTTTTATATATTGTCTAAGAAACCAAGGTTTCTTGAGGTTTTAATTTCCTTTGAGATAGTTTTATAAGTTGATTTCTTTTTTGTTGGTTATGGCGTTTGGGAAATTCAAGGACAAGACGAAGAAAAATAAGGAGAGAGTTTTTGTGCCGGGGCAGGAAGGGCCGGTGCGAGTGAAATTGCCGAAGGGGCGTGAGGTTATTGGGATTATTTCTCAGAGATATGGTGGTTCGAGGATGTCAGTTTCGTGTATGGATGGGAAGACGCGGAATTGTCGAGTGCCGGGGCGGAAGAGAAGAGGGTTGTGGTTAAAGGAAGGTGATGTGATTATTGTTGAGCCGTGGGAATTTGACGACGATAAAGGTGATGTTTTGTTTAAGTATACTGATAATCAGATTGTGAAGTTGAAGGAGATGGGGAAGTTAGTTACGGATGAAGGGGAGTTTTGATTGGTGTGGTAGAGTATAATAATTTTTATAAAGATAATAATTTATTGATGAGAGTTTTAATGGTGGGTATTATGAATTGAGAAAAATTTTAAATGATGATTTAGAGAGGCGTAGAAGTGAAGGAGAGTATGATGCTGATGGAATTAGACTTGTGGCGGTTGATTTTCCCGAGAGTTGTAGGAGATAAGTTTTTAATTGTGTATGGTTTGAATTTATTATGAGAAATGTTGTGGTTGAAAGTTTGAATAAGATTAAGAAAGCTGTGCCGGCGATTGAGAATAAGGTTAAAATTAAGTTGGTAGTTAGTAGTAAGTCGTCTGTAGTGGGGATTAAAGGGGGTGAGTTGAATGAGTATTTGGTTGAAAAAGTTTTGAGGGCGGTTGATTTTGGGTTTGATGTTGATGATGCGTTGTTGTTGATGGGCGAGGATTTTGTTTTGGAATTTGTCGGAGTTAAGGAGCATACTCATAGGAAAAAGTTGAGTGATGTGAGGGCGAGGTTGATTGGTACTGGCGGGAAAGCGAAGAGGGCGATTGAGAATTTGACTGGTGCGGTTATTGTTGTGAGTGGGAATCGGGTTGGTGTGATTGTCGACGCTGAGCATTTAGATACGACGGTGCAGGCGATTGAGAGTTTGATTCAGGGGGCGAAGCATGGGAATGTTTTTGCGAGGTTGGAGAAACAGAACGCGAATAGAGGAAGGTTTGATAATGAGGATTTGGGGCTTAAATTAGTAAGTAGTTTGTAGTGAATAGTACGCTTTTGGGAGGACTTGAATATATCTATTCGCATAACCTAAATATTTAAAGGGTGTGTTTTGCGTGAAATAAATAAGCGGTAGTTTGTTTATGTGTTTCAATAATGAAAGACTGAATGCGTTTAATAAATTTTAAACGCAAGATATTTAAAGACTATATTTGTATTTTTTTAATAACGAAAAGCAAAGCAATGATTGGTTTTATTATATTTTTGGTTGGAGCAGCTATGAGCTATTTAGGTTTAAAGGCTACATACTCAGCCGGACTTTCGATAATGATGTTGGGTTTTATGATTTGTTTTATAGGATTGGTTATTATCGCTGTTAGATTTGCTAAGTGGATAGAAAGAAGTATTTGATAGTTAGTTTTAAATATACTTTTTATGATAGTTGTTTATGCTTTCGTAGCTCAGCAGGTAGAGCGCACGGCTGTTAACCGTGATGTCGGAGGTTCGAGTCCTCCCGAAAGCGTTCGTGAACCTTTCTTTCAGAACTACGCGTCAGAGACGCGAGCTAACATCGGTCATCGCTTCGCTCAGCTTCGTTGTTAGAGGTTCGAGTCCTCCCGAAAGCGTTCGGGTTAAATTTATAAAACGTTTTTTCTTGCGAGGCGAATGTTAAATAAATATAGGATTATGGCGAGATGAAGATATTGCATGTGGCGCCGATTGCGATTCAAGTGTCGAGGAATTTGAAGTATGCGGGTACAGAGAGGATTGCTTTGGCTTTGAATCAGGTTTATCACGAGTTGGGGCACGAATCTTTTGTGGCAGCGTCGGGAGATTCTGATTTGGGTTCTTATGGCAAGTTGGTGCCTACTGTTCCACGATGTCTTTGGACCGTTAGTGGTGTTGAGAGAAAAACGACTCGATTTGAAAATGATTATGATAATCATTATAAAAAATCTTTGGAATTTGCCTTGGACGAGAGGGTGCAGATTATGCATGACCATCCTGGACAATATTTAGTTTCTTCTAAAGAATATAAAAATAGTGGTATTAATATTCCGGTTGTTACTACGATTCATGGAGGTGTTTCTGTTGTTAAAGAAGATAAGTATGCGGATTTTAGAGAGTTGCAGAAAGTAGGTGCTCCGGCTTTTTTTGTGGCTATAAGTGATTCTCAAAGGAAGAAGTATGAGAGACTTACTGGTTTGAGAATAGACAGGATGATTTATAATGGAGTGCCGATTCGTGAGTTTCCTTTTGTTGAATTGAAGCAAGATTATCTTTTGTGGCTTGGTAGAATTTCGTCTATCAAGGGTGCGGATTTAGCGGTGCGTGTGGCACGAGAGACAAAGAGGCCATTGATTATTGCTGGAGAAGTTCACCTTCCGTTTAAATCTTTTTATAATGAAAAGGTTGAACCTTATTTGACAAGCGTTGTGGAAGGTGAGAATTTTGAAGAGCAGGAAAGACAAAGACAAGGTTTGATTGATAGATTGGAAGATGGGGAGCGGGTTGTTGGCGACGGAGAAATTCTTTTTATTGGTCCGGTGAATAATAAACAGAAGGCTATTTTGTTGGCTAATGCGAAGGTGGTTTTACAACCTAATCGTTGGGATGAGCCGTTTGGTTTGGTTATGGCTGAGGCATTAGCTAGCGGAACTCCGGTGATAGGAACTCATGCGGGTTCGATTCCAGAAGTTGTCAAGAATGGTAAGACGGGTTATGTTATTGAACCGGAATGGATTAATAAGGATGAAACTAGTTCTTCAGTGAAGGGTGATTTGGAGAGAAAGTTTGATGATGGGTCAATGGTTAGAGATTTGATTAATGCTGTAGATTCTATTGGTAGAATTAGTCCGACTGATTGTAGGAGAGATGCTGAAAAAAGGTTTGACCAGGGAGTTATGGGACGGAGTTATTTGGATTTTTATAGGAATATTATAGGTTGACCCAAAATGTTTTTATAGTTGTTTCTCTCTGTTGTGTTATGGATTTAAAAGAAGCGATTGAGGGAAGGGCAAGTGTTCGGAGGTATTCTAACAAGAAGCCGGATTGGCGGAAGATTTTGCGGGCGATTGATGCGGTGCGATTTGCTCCAAGTGCAGGTGGGAAGTTTGTGATGAAATTTATTTTGGTTTCGGATGAAAAGAAAATTGCGGAGATTGCGGCTGCGACTCAGCAGGATTTTGTCGGGACTGCGAAGTATATTGTCGTCGCTGTTTCTGATGATTCGAAGCTGGTTCAGAGTTATAATGAGGGGGGTGTTCGTTTTGCGGCGCAGCAGGCGGGGGCGGCGATTGAGAATTTTTTGCTGGCTTTGACTGAGGAGAAATTGGCGACGACATGGGTTGGGCATTTTTATGCGGAGCAAATTCAGAGAGCTTTGGATATTCCAGATGGATTGATTATCGAGGCTGTTTTCCCGATTGGGATTGAGACGCAATTCGCTGGTCGTAATTCATTGGTTGCTGGTCGCAAGGTGAAGTTGGAAAATATTATTTATTTTGAGAAATGGGGCGCGAAGGAGATGAAGCCGAGTGTTAAAATGAGTCGTGAGGTAATTTGATTTTTAATGAGTGGAAGTGTTGAGATTAGAGCTGAGAGATGTAAGGGTTGTGGACTTTGTGTTTCGGTTTGTTCGAGGAGAGTTTTGGAAATGAGTTTTGGCAGAGAGACTAATGAGAATGGGTATTATTATCCAGTTATTGTGAATAAGGATAGATGTGTGGGTTGCGGGAATTGTTATGAGGTGTGCGGAGATAGTTGTATCAGCGTCGAGAGATTGTAAAAATATTGCCCCCGAAGGGGCTAAAAATAAAATAAAAATTTATTTATTAATAACTTAAATCGTCTAAGCCGAGTTCGTTTGCGCTAACAATGTTTTTGTCTTCGAATTGGCCGGAGCGTTTCCCTAAAATATAAGGGGATTTTACGCCGGTCATAATCGTGATGACTCTTACTCGTCCTTGGAATTCTTTGTTTACTCGAGCGCCTATAATTACCTGTGCTTCTGGCGATAGGTTTTCGGTTACGAGTCTTCCGATGCTGTCAAATTCTTCGAGTTTCAAATCTGGTCCGCATGTGATGTGGATTAGTGCGCCGGTTGCTCCTCTGTAATCTACATCGAGTAGCGGGTGCGTCAGTGCTTGTTGAACTGCATCGTCTACTCTTGCGCTTGTGTTTGATTCACCGATTCCAATAACTGCGACGTCTCCGTTTTTCATAATTGAAGATACGTCGGCGTAGTCTAGGTTAATTAGCGAAGGCAATGTGATTGTTTCGACGATACCTTTAATCATTGTGGACACGAGTTCGTTTGCGACCGCGAAAGCTTGTTCCATTGGGAGTTGCCCCGCGATGTCGACGAGTCGATTGTTATCGAGGACAATTACAGTGTCGACGACTTCTCGTAGTTCTTGAAGTCCGAATTCCGCCTTGTCGATTCTCGATTTTTCGGCTTCGAATGGCATTGTTACGACGGCAATTACTACTGCGCTTGCTTCTTTGGCTAATTGTGCAACGACTGGGATAGCGCCTGTGCCTGAGCCACCTCCCATTCCGGCTAGAGTGAAAACCATATCCGAATTCGAAACAGCTTTCTTCAAGTCAGTGAGAGATTCTTTGGCGGCTTCTCTTCCTTTTTTTGGGTAGCCCCCGCATCCGAGACCTCGTGTCAATTCTTTACCAATGAGAATTTTCTCGTCGGTTTTTGTGATTGAGAGGTGTAACGCGTCGGTGTTTACCCCGTAGATTGTTGCTCCATTAATGCCTTTGTTAAAAAGCCAGGTTGCCATGTTACATCCGCATCCGCCTAATCCGAAAACTTTTATGTTTGCCTTGCCGGCTTTCAAATCGTCGAAATTAATGGAGTTTGCTTCTGCAGTTTTTATTGCCTCTTTTGCAAAATCTAATGTCATTTCTTTTTTGTCTTACCTCCTTTCAGGATATGTAATTAGGGGGCGGGTTTAATTTAAAAGAATATGTGTGGTTTGAGAGATGGGTTTAAAATTATCCCATGGTTCTTAAATATGTTCCATTGGAACTTGGGGCACCTTCTCTGGCTTTTCTTGTCGCTTCTTGTACACCTTCGCAAAGGTGATAATAGGCTCTTTCGCTTTCTTCTGGAGAAAGAGGAAGTGTTGTTATTGCACATTGGTTTTCGTCGCTAAGACCTATTGATTTAGTTTTATAATATTTCATATAGAGTTTGATTATCTATTGTTTTTAAATTTATTTTAAGGTTTTGGATAATTAAATGATTCGAAGCCCAAGTTGAATGCAGGAGATTTTTCTTTTAGATTGAAGTTTTCGTTTTCATAATCTTCGAATAGTGGGTTCGTGATGATTGAATTTTTGTCGTATCCAAGGGATTTCCAAGAGTTGAGCATTGATATTAGGGATTGACCTGTATTTTCATAAGTATAAAACGCCGGACCCTCGAATATAAATTGGTGGTATTTTTCAATAAGTTTGTCCTTTTCTTCTTCTGATATTGTGTAGAAATGGGTATTTGTTTGATTGTTCCAGAATCTGTAGACGGGTTTTGTTTCTTCGGTTTGTGTTTCATAAGCGTAGAATGCCGGACCCTCGAATATAAATTGGTGGTATTTTTCAATAAGTTTGTCCTTTTCTTCTTCTGATATTGTGTAGAAATGGGTATTTGTTTGATTGTTCCAGAATCTGTAGACGGGTTTTGTTTCTTCGGTTTGTGTTTCATAAGCGTAGAATGCCGGACCCTCGAATATAAATTGGTAGTATGTTTCAATAAGGTGGTCTTTTTCTTCTTCTGATATTGTGTAGAAATGGGTATTTGTTTGTTCATTCCAGAATCTATAAACGGGGGAAATGGCAGTGTAGAATATATTGTAGTTTGATTTTTTTATTATTCCCGGTGTTTCGGAATAAAACAAACTGGTGTTTTTGAGATTTTTGTGATAATAGATTATGTTTTTTGTGAAAGTGTCGTCGTAGGAATTAAAGAAGGTTTGGTATTTGCCCGAGTCGATAAATATATTGTTTTCGACGGTGTTGTTTTTATTTGTTGAGCGTTGGTTTGCAATATTGTTATAGAAGATTATTCCGGAGTAGTCAGCATTTTGTATTAGGTTATATTTGGCGACTATGTCTTCGGCGTTGTCAAAGTAGAGTCCGAATAGATATTGGTTGCTTAGGTGGTTTTGTGTTTGTTTTATGTTTTTGATTAGGTTGTTTGTTACAGTTGTTCCGGGTTGTTTTCCGAGGAGATATATCCCACCTCCGTCGTTAAGTTTTTGCATTATGTCGTGGATATAGTTGTATTCAATTTTATTATTACTCATGAATGTTTGCCATGAGGTAGGCGTGAACCATCCGAGTGAGATTCCCGAGTAGGAGGTATTTGATATTTCGTTGTTGTTGATTAGATTGTCTCCGCTGTGTAAAATTGTAATTGCGGGTGAGCCCGCGAATATATTTCCTGTGTTGCTTATTTTGTTGTCTGTGATTTCGTTTGAATTGGATATTTTGTTTGTGAGTATGTAGTTCCATAATTCGCCGGCGTCTCCAATTCTTATTGCTCCCGCTCCTGTGTCTTCAATGTCGTTGTTGCTTATTTTTGAGTTTTTGGAACAGGAGTATAACGCATATTCTCCTGTATGGGAAATTATATTGTTTTCAAATTCGCTGTTTTTTGTTATTAAGAGAATTGTCGGATTGTTTAGATAATAATCTGTTTGAGAACCTGGGTAACCGTTTTGAGAAATTTTGTAGTCGGTGTATGTGAATTCCATGTTTTTGAAATTTACGTTGGTTAGGTATGAGTTGTATTCGTTTTCGTTGATTATTGTTCTCTTTTCAAAAGCGATTGCTTTTCCCCGACTTCCATTAATGAATTTAGGATTTCCTTGTATTAGTGGTGTGTTTCCGTTTCCGTCATCGTTGAAGTTTTTTTCAAATGAAAGCGAGAGTTCTAATTTGTTGTTGCTTATTTGTTCGTTTTCTGAAAGGGATTTAATTTCGTCATCTGTCAGGACTCGGTTGTATATTTTTAGTTCGTCGATTGCTCCATTAAGTCCTTCTGCTTTTAATTGTCCTATAAAAAGAGGGGTTTCATAGGCGGTTATGTTTCCTAAATTGGAAATGTCTACATCATATTCGAATCCTCTGTAATTTCCCTTTGCGTATGATTTTATTTTCCCGGAAGTTCTATCGACTGTCCATGCGACGTGTAACCATTCGTTAACGTAGCTTTTGTATGATGTCATTGATTCCGGAATTATTGGTCTACTTCCGTCGTTGATTTCTCCTGATGTTGAGAATGGATATTTGCCAAAGCCGTCGTTTATAATTAATTGTAATTTGCCGTCGATAAATACTATCGCAAGTCCGTTTTCATCCCATGCGTATCCTTTGCTGAGAATCCAGGACGGATTTTGAAAATCATTGACGCCCGAAATTACTTTGAAGAACATAGATATTGTAAAATCGTTATTGAAGCTTAAACCTTTGTCGACGGATGCAGAATCTTTTATTTCGAGATAATCCAGATTTGATTCTTCTCTTAGTTTGGAGTAATTTCCTGCTTGGATTAATGTTGTTAGTGTTGGAATGCTGAATTTTAGTTCGTTTATTTTTTCGTTTTCTTTTGGCCAATAGTATAGTTTTTTTTCGTTTTTGTCTAAATACCATTCTCCTTCTGAAAGTCCTTCGAAGATGTTCTCGATGTAATATCTATCCTGTCCGAATCCGAAAGAGTATGGGTTTGTTTTTCCTGATAAGTAAATTTTATTTTTTGTTTCGTCGATTTCTTTAATTTTGAATCTTGACTGGATCCAGTTCATTGATGGAACAATTTCGATGTCGTTTAAATTTTTCCAGTTATTTCTTATTTCTCCTGAGTTGAAAAAGAAAGCGGAATTGTTGTCTTTGTCTGTTTTATTTATTGTATAGTATCCCATGTTTGGTATTCTTGATTTTGTTGCTCTTTTCCCGTCGACAAATAGGGATTCGAAGTTTTTGTATTGTTCTATGAGGCGTGAGACATCTGCGACATAAAATGAATTTTGTTTTTGCCAGTTTAGGTCAGGATTAATTTCTGATGTTATTATTGCTTTTTCTTCTGGATAAGATTGGTAGGTTATTGCGTTTTCATAATCCCCTGAATCTTTTTCTATGTCGTCTAATACAAATGGTTCTGTTAATAGATAGGTTCCTTCTCTTAAATAAACATTTATGGATTGTTTTAGTGGGCGTGGCAAGTTTCTTATTATTTCTCTTGCTCGGTTTAGTGTTTTTATTGGTTTGTTTATTGTTCCGGAATTTTCATTGTTTCCTTCGGTGGAGATGTAGATATCATAAATTTCTTCTATTTCTGTTCCTGTTGATAGTTCCGAAAGATTTTCTAATGTGTTGGAATCTGACTCTGATTTAGTGATTAGTCTTTCTTCGTTTGTTGATGGATTAAGAAAGAAAAAGATTGAAATTGTGAGGGTAGATATGATTGCGAGCAGTATAATATATTTTCCTATTTGCATGATTTTCTTAATTCCTTATAGTATTTAAATTGTTTTAAATTTTGCTTGAATTGGTTTAGGTCTTTTGCTTGAATTGTTGCGCCGGCTGCTGGAACGTGTCCGCCGGCTGAGGCGTTTTTGAGGTTTTTGATTCCTGAGTTTAGGAGTTCTGCCATGTCGATTTTTTTTGTTTGATTTCTTGCGCTGAGTGATATTATTTTTTTGTTGTTTGCCGTCGGTGTTGCAAAGATGTAGGTTTGTTTTGGGCTAGTGTAACTTATTTCGTTTATTATTGCGGATTTGATTGGGTATTTTGCTTTGAAGTGGAAGAAGTTGATTTTTCCAATTTTTTGTTTTTTTGTTTTGTATTGCTGGATTATTTTTTTAATTTCTTTGCCAATTTTGTGGTCGTATTTATTTAGTTTTTCAAAATCTTTTAGTGAGTTTATTGATTTTAAAATTTTAAATGCTTTTTTTGGTTTATTGTGAAGGTAGTCGATTGTTCTCGTGATTTTGAACATAACTTTTCTATTGAATTGTCCAAATGTTATTTTGTTTTTCTTTAAAAATTTGTTTATGATTTTTTTATTTTCTTTTTGTGTCCAACCAGCGTCGACTAAGTTTGCTATTGTTTCAAAAATTTTATTTCCTCCGGTGAGATTGTAGATTGTTTTTGCCGACGAGATTTCAGATTTTGTTCGATATTCTAAAATTGATTTTGGGATTTGCGTGTCTTTGGGGTGATGGTCGGCGCTCTTCGCGAGCTGGTCGCTATTCGCTATTCGCTGGTCGGTTTGCTTTTTGTTAGTCGTGATTTGTTGTGTTGTTGTTTGAGTTGCGGGGTGATGGT
>CAYXTT010000004.1:4970-12325 GCA_964468545.1 Candidatus Woesearchaeota archaeon | reverse complement strand
TGCTTTTTGTTAGTCGTGATTTGTTGTGTTGTTGTTTGAGTTGCGGGGTGATGGTTGGCACGCTTCGCGAGCTGGTCGCTATTCGCTATTCGCTGGTCGGTTTGCTTTTTGTTAGTCGTGATTTGTTGTGTTGTTGTTTGAGTTGCGGGGTGATGGTCGGTGTAGAAAACTTTTTTGTGTTGGATTGTTTGGATAGTTTTTGATATAATGGAAGGGGCGAGGTCTACAATTAGTATCGTGTCGAATTTTTTTAGGTTGTAATTTTTTGGATTACTTCTGTTGAATGAAAATGTTTTGGATTCTATTTTTTTATTTTTTAGAAAATTGAATAAAAGAATTGCGGCAGTGAACCCGTCGGCGTCGTTGTCGTGGATTATTGCTACTTTATTTTTTTGAGTTATGTTGTTTAGGAAATTTCTTGCTTGATTAAAATTTATTGTCGGCATTTTATTCGAATTGTTTTGCGATTTTAAAGATTGTTTCTTCTTGGAAATGCGGGGCTATAATTTGAAGTCCGATGTCTTTGTTTTCGATTTTACCGACGGGAATTGAGATTGCTGGCAGTCCGGCGATTGATGGAAGAACGGTTGTGATGTCGTAGTTGTACATTTCTTGTGTTGAAATTTTTTCGCCGATTTTGTGTGGCAGTCGTGGTGAGGTTGGCAAAATTATTGCGTCGACTTCCTGGAAGATTTTTTCAAATTGTTGTTTTATAAAGTTTTTTGCTCCGAGTGCTTTGCGATAATATTTTCCTTCGTATTCTGCTTTTGTTATTTCTGAACCGCCGATAATTCGTCGGATTACTTCTGGTCCTGCAGTGTCTTCTATTTTTTTTCCAAATCTTCGTCCGTCGAATTTTCTTGTTGCTGAAAAGAATTCGGTGTAGACGATTATGTAGTATGTTTCGATTGCGATATCGAGTGGGAGATTTATTTTTTTTATTTTCCAGTTATTTTTTTCTGCGATTAGTTTTGTTTTTTCTTCTATTAGGTTGGCTATTTTTTTGTCGCAGAAGTTTTTTGTGTTAACTAAACCCAAAGTTCGGTGTTCGGTGTGTCGGTGTGTCGGTGTGTCGGTGGTTGTTTGGTCGAAGTTGTCTTGTCCCTTTATTATGTCGAATATTAATTTTGCGTCGTCGGATGTTTGTGTTAGTGGTCCGATACAGTCGAAGGACATTGTCATATCGATTAATCCATATCTTGATATTGCGCCGTAAGTTGGTTTTAGTCCGACGACGCCGCAGTGTGATGCCGGGTTTCGAATTGAGCCGCCTGTGTCTGAACCGAGTGCGAAGTCGCATAGTTCTGCGGCGATGGCGGCTGCTGAACCCGAGGATGAACCGCCTGGAATTAGTTCTGTGTTTCGTGGGTTTTTTGTCGGACTGAATGCTGAGGTTTCTCCGGATGCTCCGCAGGCGAATTCGTCCATATTTGTCATTCCGAGGAGGATAGCGTCTTCTTCCAAAAGTTTATTGATGACTGTTGCGTTGTATGGCGAGACGTAGTTCTCTAAAACTTTTGAGGCGCAGTTGGTTTCTAATTCCTTGACGGAGATATTTGATTTGACTGCGAAACAGAGTCCTGCGAGTTTTCCTGCGTTTTTATTTTTTATTTGTTTGTCTATTTCTTTTGCTTGTTCGATTGCGTTTTCGTTTAGTTTTAGGAAAATATTCAGGTCTTTTGTTTTTGGTGTCGCTATTTTTTTAGAGAAGTTTAGAACATTCTGGATTGCAGTTAGTTTTCCTTTTTTGATTTGTTCTACTTTTTGTTTGAGGGTTATTTTTTCCATGTTGCTTTTTCAGTTATGATTGAATCGTTTTCGACGAATGGGGCGTTTGCGAAAGTTATTTCTCTAAATTCCTCGTCGGTGTTCCAGCCGTCGCCTTCTACTCGTGTTCCTGTTTTGTTTTCGTTTGTTTTGTTTTCGTTTTTAGGTTTTCGAATTTTTATTTTAGAAATTTTTGAGGCGAATTCGTTGAGTAATTTTTTTGATTCTTCTTTGATTTGTTCTTTTTCTTTTTCTGCGACTTCGTGCCAACAAAAATTGAAAATTTTTGTTGTGCTTGTCGCTTGTCGCTTGTCGCTTGTCGCTTTCATATTTAGAGATAGAAGGTTAGGTTTATAAGATTTGTTTATGTTTTGTTGTTATGGAATATAGTTGTGTGTTTTGTAAGATTGTTTCGGGAGAGATTCCGTGTCATAAGATTTGGGAGAGCGAGGATTTTGTTGTGATTGAGGATGCGAACCAGAAAGTTAATGGGCATTTACTGGTGGTTAGCAAGAAGCATTATAATGATTTTTTAGATTTGCCGTCGGAGTTGTATAGGAATTTTTTGGAAAGTGTCAGTGTTGCCGTCGAGAAATTGGGAATTAAAGATTTTAATTTGGTTTTGAATAATGGAAAGTTTGCGGGACAAGTCGTTCCTCATTTTCATTTGCATATTTTGCCTCGACGGGTTGATGATGGATTTAAGTTTGGAGTTTGATTATTTCTTTTTTGGCAAATCTAGTTTTATGTGAATGTCTTTGAGTTGTTTGTCTGATAATTTTGATGGGGCGTCTAGCATAATGTCGCGGGCTTCTTTGTTTTTTGGGAAGGCGATTGTTTCACGGATTGATTCGGCGCCGAGGATGATTTGGACTAATCGGTCGAGTCCCCAAGCTATTCCGCCGTGTGGTGGCGCTCCGAATCTTAAAGCGTCAAGGAGGAATCCGAATTTTTCTTGTTGTTCTTCTTTATTTATTCCGAGAACTTCGAAAACTTTTGATTGGATTTCTTCTTCGTGGATTCTGATTGAGCCGCCGCCGATTTCGGTTCCGTTGAGAACGATGTCGTATGCGAGGGATTTTGCCGTCGCTGGATTTTTGTTAAAGGATTGCATTTCGGGATGGGTGAATGGGTGGTGGGTCGCGATTAGTTTTCCTTTTTCTTCAGATTTGTCGAAGGCAGGGAAATCGGTTACCCAGCAGAATGCAAATTCTTTTGGGTCGTTTTTATTTTTTCTAAGGTCGGGGCGGTCGATATTGTATTTTTCCATTGACTCGTCGTAAGTGATTCTTTGGAATGGGGTTTTGACGTCGATGTTTAGGATTTCTTTCCAGATTTTTTGGAGGAGTTTTTCCGTGAGGGTGATGATGTCTTCCTGGGTTATGAATGACATTTCGATATCAAGTTGCGTGAATTCTGGTTGGCGGTCTGAGCGGAGGTCTTCGTCTCGCATGCATTTTGCAATTTGAAAATATTTTTCGAAACCGGCGACCATAAGGAGTTGCTTAAAGAGCTGTGGGGATTGTGGGAGTGCGAAGAATTTGCCGGGTTGGGTTCTCGACGGGACTACGTAGTCGCGTGCGCCTTCGGGTGTTGATTTTGCTAGGATTGGGGTTTCGAATTCGGAGAATCCCTTTTCGTGGAGGAAGTCACGGATGATTTTTATTATTTTGCTTCGGAGGATTAAATTTTTTTGCATTTCAGGACGACGCAAATCCAAGTATCTATATTTTAATCTTATGTCTTCACTAGTGTCTTTGTTGTCGAGGTCGAATGGAAGAGTAGGGCATTTGTTGTAGATTTCAAGTTCTTCAATTTTTATTTCGACTGTTCCGGCTGGCGAGTTTTTGTTTTCGGTTCCTTCCGGTCTTTTGTTTACTTTGCCTTTGATTCTGACGCAAGATTCTTTTGTCAGGGATTTTGCCGTCGTGAAGTTTGTTTCGTTTTTTGCCGTCGTGATTGTTTGGACGGTTCCGGTGATGTCGCGGATTTCGAGGAAAATTAATTTGCCGTGTTCGCGGATTGTGTCGACCCAGCCCTTGATTTCGACTTGGGAGTTTTCTTTTTGCTGGAGGTCTTTGATTAGTGTTCTTTGCATGATTGGATATGTTGGTTTGGGTTTATAAGAATTGTGTCAAATGATTTTTGGTATAATTTCGATTGTTGTTTGTTATGGGAGAGGGGAAATTGGAGAGCTTCGCTCTCGTATCTTTGGCGGCTTTGCCGCCCCGCGCGATGCGCGGAAGGTTTTTATAGTTTGGAATTTTTTGTTTGTAATGAAGAGAAAAGAGTTTTGGCTTGGTGCGATTTCGGGTGCGGTTGGTGCTGGGTTTGGTTCGGCTTCGGGTTCGAATAGTTTATTTGTCGTTGTCGCTGTTGGTGTTGTGATTTCTTTGTTGGTTGCGTGGGGAATTAGCGGGTTTTTGAAGTAGGGGTAACATACGATTATCAATAGTTTATTATTGATAACTCCCGGAAATAGTATGTTATTATAAGTTTTACATTAATTCTTTTAATATTTGTGCGACTTCTTTGCCGGAGAGTTGTCCTTTGAATTTGTTCATAAGAAGTCCCATGTAGGCACCTTGGGATAGTCCCGGTTTTTGTTTGAGAAGTTTTTTAGTTTCTTCTTTTAGGTTGATTTCTGATTTTTCTATTGCTTTTTTAAGGGATTCTCCGTCGGATATTTTTTGCATAATTGTTTTTACTTCGTTTTCGGATATTTTTTCGTTTTTTAATTTTTCCAGAATTTCTTCGAGATTGTCGGTTTCTATTTTTTGTTTTGGCTGGAATAGTGTTAACATTTTGGCGACGAGATTTGGGTTGTCGTATTTTTGAATTAGAATTTTGAAATCTTCGATTTTGTTTTGCTTGACGATTAGTTTTATTAATTCTGGATTTAGACCGAATTCATCAAGGTAAGATTTGTGTTCGGAGATTAATTTTGGCAGGTTCTTTTTTGTTTCGTCGATCAATTGTTTTGAAATTTTTAGGAGTGGGAGGTCGGTTTCAGGATACATTCGTGCGGCGCCGGGCATTGGTCTTTGAAATTTTGATGAGCCGTTGGGAAGGGCGCCGCGGACTTCGTTTTGGCAGGAATTTTTTTTAATACATTCTTGTTGTCTTTCGATTTCTTTATTAATTGTTGTTATCATCATTTTTGGGTCTTGGAAACCCTTGATTTCGACGCGCTTGCTTCCGGCGATTGAGATGTTGACATCCTGGCGGATTGTTCCGATTCCTCGTTTGACTTTGCAGGCGCGGAGAATTTCTCCAATTTTTAGGGCGGTTTCTTTTATTTCTTCGGGTGTGTGCATGTGCGGGCCGGTTGCGATTTCGACGAGAGGAATGCCTAATCTATCTATTTTGTATGTTTTTGAATTTTCATTTTCTAAGACTGGTCTTGCTGCGTCTTCTTCGAGCATGATTGCGTCGATTGGGATTTTGCCGGATGAAATTTTAACATAGCCGTCGTGGGCGATTAGCATTGTTCGTTGAAAGCCGGATGTGTTTGAGCCATCTATGACTGTTTTTCGCATGACTTGAGTGATTGGGAAAATTTTGCAGTTTAGGAGGTGGGCGATTTCGAGTGCGATTTTTAGGGCTTCTTGGTTGATTGCGTGTGGCGGTTCTTCGTCGAGTTCAACGAGGCAGTTTGTGTCGTAAACTTGGTAAGTGAATTTTTTGTTTTTTGTTTTTTCGTGGGCGACAGCGATGTCGATTTCTCCGGTTTCACCGATGACTGGGTTTAGTGTTCGTTCGATTTCGTATTGTGGTTCGTCGTTGCGGAGGAGCGAGGGGCAGTCGCAAAAAAGTTTGTGAGTGTCGAGTTGCTGGTGAATTTCTAAACCGGATTTTAGACCGATCTGCGAAAAACTTTGTTTTTCGGGCTCGTCGCTGGTCGCTGGTCGCTGGTCGCTTTTTTTAGAAATAAAGTTTTTCATATTTGTGAAAATACGGTAAGGTTTAAATAATCTTTCTTCGTGTATTTGTCGGAGGTGAAAATGAAATTAACGAAAATTAGGTATGGGTCTGCCGTGTTTTTTGGCGTGTCTGCTTTGGTGGTATATTTGCTTTTGGGTGTGCTTCAATGGAGTTTGAGGGATGTCTTGTTGGCGAATGGGGTTGAACTTACTGCGCTTCAGACGTTTGTTTATGCTCCGGTTATTGGTGGTATTGTAGGATATATTCTTGCTTTGATAATGATTGGCGTGTATAATGCTGTGGCGACGAAGTATCCTATTGCCTGGGAAGTGAAGAAATGAATTTAATTTTTATTTATTTATTTCGTTAGATATATTTTCTAACATTTTTTGTTTTGGGTTCCATGTTTTGTGTCCGAGAATCCAGCCAAGTTTTGTGAATGCGGTTTCGGATGTCATGTCGTCGAGGAAAATGATTCCAGTTTTTTGGAGGTTGCGTCCGGCGGAATAAATATTTGGATTTAATCGGCCGTAAATTGTTTGGGGTGTTGCACAGATTGCGATTCCTTTGTCGATTGTTTTTTTGATTTTTGGAAGCCAGTTGAATTTTGCGTCTTGTGATGGAACTTGTCCGATGCCGGTGACTTCGAGGATTATTCCTTTGTATCCTTGTTGTTCGTAAAATTCCAGGATTGCTGGGTCTTGTCCGGGGTAGATTTGGACGAGCGCGACTTTGTCGTTGAATTTTGTATCGAGTTTTGGTTTATTGTTGTTTTTTGCGTTGAAAATTTTTAGGATTTTTATTTCGTCGACGGTGATTTCGGCGATTGGTGTGTCATTGATTATTTTGAAGGCGTCGCGTCGGGAGGTGTGCATTTTTCGGATTTTTGTCGCGGGCATTGCGAGACAGGTATTGTCGCTTATGTCTTTGTGTCCGATTAGTGCGATTTCTGCGATGTCCGATGTTGCGTATTTTGCGGCGCAGATTAAGTTTAGTGCGGCGTCGGTTGAGGCGCGGTCTATGCTTCTTTGGGAGTATGTCAGGGCGATTGGTTTATTTAGGTTTTTGATGAAGAATGATAATGCCGATGCTGTGTAGTGGAGGAAGTCGGTGCCGTGAGTTATGATTATGCCGTCGATGGTTTCGTCGTTGAGGTAGGGTTCGCATGTTTCGGCGATTTTTTTCCAGTCGGGGAAGGACATATTTTCTGAGAATTTCATAAAGGGACTGACGAGAATTGGGTTGCAAATTTCTTTGATTTGCGGGGCGATGTTGAGGATTGTTTCTTTGTCGGTCGGGATTACGCCGCCGGTTTTTGGGTCGAGTCGGGAGGAGATTGTTCCGCCTGTGATTATGATAGCGACATTTGGAAGTTTTTTATTTATTGTTGTTGGTTGTGAGTTGTTGGTTGACGGTTTTGATTTTTCGATTATTTTGGCGTCGAGGATTTCGTTTTCGCGGATTCCGATGTTGTAGCCAGATGGTAGTTTTATGAGAATTATTTCCGGGTCGTGGGATTCGAGCGTGTAGCCTTCCCATGTTTTTGTTTTTGTTTTGATTTCGACTTTGTCGCCGATATCAAATGTTTTTGTTTCCATGTTATAGTTAATTTGAGAAGATATAAAAAGGTTTGGTGGTTAATATATGGATGAATAGAAAAGTTT
>CAYXTT010000004.1:0-4870 GCA_964468545.1 Candidatus Woesearchaeota archaeon | reverse complement strand
TTTGAGAAGATATAAAAAGGTTTGGTGGTTAATATATGGATGAATAGAAAAGTTTTGTTTTGGGTGTTGGCATTGGTTGTGGTGGTGGGATGTGTTTTAGTTTATTTTAGTTTATTTAAGGAGAGTATTCCTGAAGAATCTATTAGTAATTGGAAAGTATATAGTAATGAGGAGTTTGGATATTCTTTTAAGTATCCGAGTCGTTTTGATATTGTTCAGCCATTAGCGTGGGGTTATGAAGGGGGTAATATTTTGGTAGATGAAGGTGTTTCTTATATAACTGTGTATGTTGTTAAAGATGCACCTTCGATGGATGGTTCTGCCGATTTGACTTTAGGAGGGTATGGTGCTAAATTTAGTCCTCCATTTGGGAAATATCGTAGTGGGGTTAGTATTTACAAGGGTGATAATTTAATTGTGATTTATTTGCAGGATGTTGGCAGAGATATTAATGAAGATATAGATTCGCTTATTAGAGATATTGTTTCTACAATTGAATTGACGAATTAGTTTTCATAGTTGTTTAAGTTTGAGAAGATATAAAAAGGTTTGGTGGTTTTGGGTTTTATGAAGGCGTTTCCGGTGAAGATTGGGCTTGAGGTTCACGGGTATTTGAATAGTCGGGAGAAGTTGTTTTGTATGTGCTCGACGCGGAGCGTCGAGGAGTCAGAACTCAGAACTCAGAACTCAGATGTTAATAGTAGGATTTGTCCGATTTGCACGGGGACGCCTGGGTCGAAGCCGATGGGCGTGAATTCTGAGGCGGTGCGGAAGATGGTTGAGGTTGCGTTGATTTTGGGTTCGCGAATTAATCTTGATGGTTTGATTTGGCAGAGGAAGCATTATAATTGGGCGGATTTGCCTAAAGGTTATCAGATTACAATGTCTGGGTCGCACGCGAGAGTGAATGCATCTGGTGGGAAATTTCGCGGGATTAATATTACAGAGTTACATTTAGAGGAGGATCCGGCACAATGGAATCCCGAGACGGGGAAGATAAATTATAATCGGAGCGGGTTGCCGTTGATTGAGATTGTGACGGAGCCGGAGTTTTCCGACGCTGAGCAAGTTGTTGAGTGGTTGAAGAATTTGGTTTTGTCGCTTAGTTATATTAAGGCGGTGCGGAAAAATGCGGGGATAAAAGTTGATGTGAATGTTTCGACTTATGGTGAGCGGGTCGAGATGAAGAATTTGAATTCGTTGGAGAAAATTCGGAAGGCGATTGAGTATGAGATTCGACGCCAAGTAGAACTTGCTGAGTCGGGTGTTGCTGGTCGTCAGTCGCTTGTTAGAGAAACGAGGATGTTTGATGAGAAGAGTGGGAAGACGATTAAGATGAGGAGCAAGGAGGGCGCGGCGGATTATCGATTTATTCCGGAGCCGGATTTGCCGGTTTTGAGAATTGAGAAGAGGTTGGTTGAGGAGGTTAGGAAGAGTTTGCCAGAGATGCCGGAGGTTAAATTAGAGAGGTTGTTGAAGAAATATAAAGTTAGCGAGGAGGATGCGCGGATATTGACGAAGAATTTGGAGTTGGTTGAGTTTTTTGAGGCGTTGGTAAATTCGCAATTCACAGGTCGCAATTCACAGGTCGCGAAAATGGTTTCTTGGGTTACTGTTGAGTTGTTGCGGGTTTTGAATTATAATCGGAAGACGCTGGAGGATGAGGATGTTGAGATTTTGCCAGAGCATTTGGCGGAGTTGATTGGGGCGGTGTCGTCGGGGAGGATTACGGTTTTGAAAGCGAAGCAGATTATGAATGATTTTGTGCCGCGGAGTTTTAGTATTAAAGACGGGAAAGATATTGGAATGATTTCTGATGATGCTATTGAGAATTTGTGTAGGCAGGTTGTCGACGAGAATGTGCATGTCGTTGATGAGTATCGGAGCGGGAAGGAAGCGAGTTTGAATTGGTTGATTGGGCAGGTGATGAGGTTGAGTGAGAGGAGGGCTGGTCCCGACGAGGTTAGAGAGATTTTAAGGAGGAGGTGTGAGTAGTGGGTTGGGAATGTTTTACAGGATTTCTTAGAAATTAAAATTTGTGTTTTCTGAAGGAGTTGTACAATAAGTTTGTAAGAAGTTCATTATTATATTTATTTTTAGGGATTGAAGGTTTTGAGTAATTTTATAAAGTTTGGATTGCTATATTGTTTATGAAGGTGAATTGGTTTTTGCTTATTGTTTTTATTATTGTTTGTAATCTGATTGGTTCTCTTGGGGCGATTTGGACGGCTTCGGATGGTTCTTGGTATAAAGGAATTAATAAGCTGAGTTTTAATCCGCCGAGTTGGATTTTTGCTCCGGTTTGGACTTTGTTGTTTACTTTGATGGGAATAGCATTGTATTTTGTTTGGGTAACTCCGTCTTCGAAAATTAGGAGTGTGGCCCTTGTTTTATTTGGAGTTCAATTTGTGTTTAATGTTTTGTGGAGTTACCTGTTTTTTGGAATTAATAATCTGTTCTTTTCTTTGATAGAGATTTTTGTTTTGTTAGTATTTATTTTGGCGACGGGAATTTATTTTTATTTTGTGAATAGATTCGCGGGATATTTGTTGATACCTTATTTTCTTTGGGTTGGCTTTGCGAGTTTTCTGAATTATTATATTTGGAATTTGAATAGATAAATTAAGAGATATCGATGGCGGGCGATGGGGAACGGCGACGGCGTGGGCGTAGAATTTTAGAACCAGTTCCAGATTTGCATTGCGCGGAATGCGATGTAGAACCAGCTAAGGACGCCGTGGAGAATTGCGTAGAGGATTGATGCTGAGCGTTCGTATGAGAGAATCATTGCGAGGGCTGAGCCGAAAATCCAAAAGTTGCTTTTGTGATGGTGGCATCTTATTTTTTTTAACTTGATTGTTTTGTTGAGGTTTCTGATTGGTCTCTTTTTTGTGGGCATGATTTGTTTAAGAAAGTTTAGTATAAAAAGGCGTCGGTGGTTTTATAAAGTTTGAGTTATTATTTTGTTTATGATGTCGTCGCAGATTTATATTTTGGTTTCGATTTTGGTTTTGTTGGTGGTTGGTATTATTTTATTTTTCTTTAAGAAAGAAGGTGGTAGGAGGATGGGTCCGTTGGGGGGACTTGCTTTTGGGTTTATTTTGGCTGGGATTATTTTTAGAGAGAGTAGTTTGATTGGTTATGGATTGATTGGCGTCGGTGTTGTTCTTGCGGTTGTTGATATAGTTTTGAAATTGAAGAAATAATTTTATGTAATATATTTTTGACATGAAGAAAATTAATAAAATGGCTTGGGGCAGATATGTTTTTGCGCTGGCGGTTGTGTCTTTGGGTGTGGTTTTTGTTTGTGAAAATGTTGGGAGTGAGTTTTTTGGTTTCGGGTCGGTCGGGAATTGGTTGATTTATGTTTGGTTTGTGATGTTAGCTGTGATAAGTTTGCAAATGATTATTAATAAAAAGAGAATTGTCGACGAGAGAATGATGGCGATGGCATTTGAGGCGTCGAGGATAACTTTTGTGTTTGTAATTTTCTCGGCATTTGTTGTGATAGTCTTGGATGGAGTTAAGTCGATTGCGATTCCTTATCGTTTGTTTATGAGTTAGGCGATTGCGTATATTGTGCTTGTTTATTTTGTGGCTTATAAAATTTTGGAGAGATAATTTTGAAAACTAAGATTAGAGATTTGAGAATAAAGTTAGGAATGACGCAGGAGGATTTGGCGGGTAGGATTAGTGTTACGAGGCAAACAATTAATGCGTTGGAACAGGGACGATACAATCCGAGTTTGGAGCTTGCATGTAAGATTACAAAGGCGTTGAAAAAGAAATTTGTCGAGGATGTTTTCAAGATATAAGAGAATGTAATTAAATAAAAATATTTTTGTTTTTAGTGATTACTTTTTTTTCTTTTTCTTTACAGCTTTTTTTGTAGTCTTCTTTTTTGTCGTTTTCTTCTTTGCTGTTTTCTTTTTCGCTGGCATTTTTCACCTCTATTTAGTTGGTTTAACTTATTATTTTGTAGACGTACTTATATTTAAAATGTGCGTTTTTGTTTGGTTGTGCAAATTAGATTCCGTAAGGTTTCGTCGGGTTTTATTTGGTTGAATTTTTAGATGTTTAAATTTTGACGAGATTTTTGAAGTTTGATTTTTAGGGGACCGAAATCGTAAACCAAAAGGTTTATATTTTGATGATATTAAAATTGTTATCTAAAATTGGAGGGCAAAAATATGTGTGCTGATTGGGATGATGGCGATGGCGATAAGGATATTGACGACGACGAAGACGATTTTGAGTAGGGTCTGGTGAAATATTTTTATTTTTTTGTGTTGTGATTTATTTTTGTTTATGTTTGTTTTTGGGCAGATAGAGAGGGTGAAAATATTAAAATAAAATAAAAATTTGGTTTAAGATTAATCTTCGTCGTCAGTGTCGTTGTCGATTATTTCTGGCGAGTCTTCTTCTTCGATAGAATCTTCTTCCGAGTCTTCTATCTCTGATGGATTTGCCATTTGAGCTTTTTTTGAGCCGAAATTGTTTGATGATGTCCGTGAAGAATCATCTCTTTGAACCATTGGTCGTGCTTCGCTAACTGTTAGCGGTCGTCCATCTATTTCTTTTTGGTGCATTTCTGAAAGCGCTTTTTGGGCTGCCTTGTCATCTGCGATTGTTACAAAACCGAAACCTTTTGATCTACCTGAGTATTTATCGGTGATTAGGGTTGCTTCTTCTACTTTGAATTTTGAGAAGAGTTTTTTTAGCCCGTCTTGGTCGATGCTCCATGGTAGATTTCCTACATATAACTTCATTGTTTCCTCCTGATTAATTTAATATTAGAAATGTCATTTAGTTGCTCTGTTCCTTATGTGGTTTTTTGGGAAGAGGGGTATATAAAGTTTAGGGTATAAAT
>CAYXTT010000003.1:29265-42944 GCA_964468545.1 Candidatus Woesearchaeota archaeon | reverse complement strand
AGAAGAAAGAAGAACCTCGGGCCGAGGCGGCTGAAGGTTTGGCTTCATTGTTCGGATAGGCATAGATACGAAAAATTTCTTTGAAATTTTTCTAAAGAAACACTGCGTTAAAGATACGAAAATCTTTGATTTTCTAAGGAAACGCTTTGCTAAAGATATGCTGTGAAATGGTGAGGCTAGATTGGTCTTGCTATTGCCCATGGTGAAGTCGTTGTAGCTGTGTTTGAATAGTGAGGGTAGATTTATAGGGAGATTATATTTAGTAAATTTATACGCTCGCGCCAGGAATCGAACCTGGAAGCCGTAAGGCCTGGTGTTCAAGACCAGTGCAGTACCATTGTGCCACGCGAGCTAATGTTTTTGAAGTGAGAAGGTTTTTAAATTTGTTTGGGTGTTTAATTGAATGTTGGAAAATATTTTAAAGAGGGCGAATTTGACGGACGTTTTGATTATTCTTGTAGGCTCGGTTGCTATTGTTGGTTTTTGGAGAGGAGTTTGGAATTTGTTTGATAAATTTTTGTTACCTGGAAATTTTTTATTTAGTCAGATTGCGTCGATAGTGTTGGGAATTTTGATATTGATTGTTTTGTCGAGGTATAACTAATGAGGAATATTTTGAAAAATAAATTTATCGCAATATTTATAATATGTGTTTTGATTGCTGGGTTTGTGCTGTTCGTGATGAAAATGTTTGATAATATCGAGGATAAAATGGCGACGAGAATTAAGTTGGAGACAAATTATGGGGATATAGTTGTAGAGTTGTATTCGGATATGCCGATTACTGCTGGGAATTTTAAGGGCTTGGTTGAGAAAGGAATTTATGACGGCGTGATTTTTCATCGGGTGATTCCTAATTTCATGATTCAGGGCGGGGACCCGACGGGAACTGGATTTGGCGACCCGAGTATTCCGAAAATAAAAGATGAGTTTGTCGCTGGGCATTCGAATGTTCGGGGGACGATTGCGATGGCGAATGCTGGGCCGAATACTGGGAGTAGTCAATTTTTTATTAACTTGGTTGATAATAGTTTTTTGGATTATGATAAGGAGCCGTTGACGAGCAAGCACCCGGTTTTTGGCGAGGTTGTCGAGGGGATGGATGTCGTCGATAAAATTGCTTCTGTTGAAACTGGTGTGAACGATAAGCCGGTTGACGATGTTGTGATTTTGAAGGCGAGTGTTATTTAATCTCAATCGGTTTAAACTCTTTGATAAATCTTAATCCATCTTTTAGTTTGCTTCTACTTTCAGAATATAATGTCAGGATTGGTTCGCGTTTTTTGATTTTGCCAACATGGTGGTGGAGATAAACTCCGGCAGATATTGTTTCAGGGGTTCCGAGAACTCGGCAAAGTGAATTTATTTTATTGTTGTCTATTGATGTTATTTTGCCTGATTTTTTTGCCTTGATTATTTCTTTGAATTTGCCAAGTTTTAGATTTTCGATTCGTTTGTCAAAATCATTTTTATTATTTTGTGCGTTGATTATTTCTTTGAATTTTTCATAGGCCTTTCCTGACGATAAAATCTCTTTGGCTTTTTGTTTTGAGTTTTTTATTCTGCAGAGTTTAATTAGTTCTGATGATAGTATTAGGGCCTTTTCTTTCAAATCTTTTGGGGCGTCGTATGAATTTTTTAAAACTTTTAAAACATCGAATAGTTCGAGAGATGGTCCTATTCCGTTTCCAATTGGCTCCCGACCGTCGGTATAAATCACTTTTAATTTTAACTTAAAAAATTTTCCGGCTCTTTCAAATTTTTTGCCAAGCTTTTTTGCGTCAGTAAGATTGTTTACTTTTCCTCCCTTGCCATATGGGATGTCGATTAAAATATATTTCGCTCCGGCTGAAACTTTTTTTGACATTATTGAGGCGATGAGTTGTGGTTCGATATCCAAATTTAATAATCGTTCGACTTGGATTATCTTGTCGTCGGATGGAGCCAATCCAAGAGAGCCACCCCACGCTAAGCATGCACCGGTTTTGCTGATTACTTTTTTGATTTCCTTGATTGAGAGTTCGACGTTTGAGATTGTTTCAATTACATCTGCCGTTCCTGACGCTGAAGTTATTGCGCGTGATGATGTTTTTGGAAGCGTTAATCCGATAGCGGCACAAATAGCGACGACAATTGGGGTTGTCCGATTTCCGGAAATTCCACCAATGCAATGCTTGTCGACTACATATTTTTGCTTGAACTTCAATCTTGAACCAGTTTTTATCATCGCTTTTGTCAGGTTAATTGTTTCTTCAAAATTCATTCCGTTTAATTTTTCTGCGGCTGTAAAAAACGCGATTTCGGCTTCGGTTAAATTATTATGGACTATTTCTGAAATTAAGAATGTTATTTCTTTTTTGTTTAATTTTTGTCCGGAAAGTTTTTTCTTTATTAAAAAGGATGCATCTGATAATTCTGATGCGCTGACCTCGACGATAGATTTATTTTTTAATTTTAAAATTTTGCTCAATTCTTGAGATACTCCTATTTCATTTTCTTTGACTAATTTCGGAAATATATCCGTTACGGCGTAAATTTTTTTTGAGTTTGTTATTGCGATTCTGTCGTTGACGAAAACGTTCATTTTTTTAGCAGTTAGATTGTTTAGAATTACTACTGGTCGTCCGGCTAACCAGTTGAAATTTTTAATTTTTAATTTCATAGTTTATTTGTCAAACAAATCTTTTAATTTTCCTTTTTGATAGAATTCTATTATAATTAGAACATAGGCGAGAATTAGCGGACCGAGGACAAGACCGGTAATTCCGAAGAAGTATAATCCACCAATTGTTCCGATGACACTTAGAGCAATTGGAAGATTTGATTGTTTTGATAAAATATATGGTCGTAATAAGTTGTCTATCGTTCCTACAAACAGAGCGCCGTATACAAGTAAAAATATTCCTGCGAATGTTTGCCCGGATAACAAAAGGAAAACGCCCACTGGTAGCCAGACAAGCCATGAGCCGAGAATTGGGATTATCGAAGTCAGACAGGCGACGAATGTTAAAATTATCGCGTTGGGAACCCCTAATACAAACAGCCCCACTCCCAGTGCGAGACCTTGAACTATTCCTATTAAGACCTGACCAAAAATTATCGCGTTAGTTATGCCCCTGAATTCTTTTAGGAATTTTTTTTCTGTTTCTTTGGAAAATGGAGAAAGTGTTGATAGGTATTCTTTTAATTCATTGCCGTCCCTGATTGCAAAGTAAAAAGTGAACAAAAAGACAGCAAATTGAAGAAGAAATGATGGAAGGTCTATTAGGAGATTTTTAAATTGATTCAAAAATGTTGAGAACGTTTGTCCGATTATATTATTGATAGATTTTGCAAATGTAACTGATAAATCGTTTTGGGAAAATTTGCTGATGAAACTGATGAAATCAAAATTTTGTAATATAGTGTATGCGTTAAAAGTTTGGTTGATTATTATTGGAACAAAATATAATATTGGTATTACGACTATGATAGTTAGGCTAAAAATAAGAATTAGAGCTGGAATGTTTTTGCCGCCAACTTTAGATTTTATTTTTTTGTATACTGGATTAAAAATGTAAGCGAATAGGAGTCCGAATATAATTGATATTATTATTGGTTTTAAAATGAAAAAAGTTAGGATGAATATTCCCGCGATTATTATTCCGACGATGCCACGTTTTATATCTTTGTAATCTGCCATAATAATATATGAATTTGGAACTTATAAAGTTTCGTGGTTAGGTAAATTTATAAATTAGATTTCGTATTTTGGTTCATGACTGCTATAAAAAAGATTTTTAATGATGTTTTTGACGACGAGGTGCACGGAGCTTTTTTGAAATTTGGTCGAGGGGGATATAAAAATAAATATTTGCTCGAAGGAAAAAAACAATCTAAAAATTGGTCTATTAAAGCTGGGGCTGAGTATGTGAATTTTTTAGTTAGGCGATGTTTAGAGAAAGTTGATGGGCGTGTTGTGGTCAGTGGGATTATTGTTTCGACTTTGGATTTGAAAAATGAAATTGGGCTTGATGTCGTCAAAGTTGGGAATTTTCAGGGGATTCGAAAGAACGTGATTGATACTGAGGTTGAGGCGTTAAAAATTTTGGAGTTGATGAATAAATTTCCGAGGGTGTTTTTTGCTTTGAGTTTTAGCGGGAAAGATTTTATTTTGAAAATTAAAGCGAAGGCGCCGAAAAGTGGGAAGCCGGGGAATGGCGACGACAAACCGGTTGTTGATTTTTGTTCTTTAAAGACGGGAGATAAATCACTTGTTGATGATTTGTTTTTTGGTGTTGGCGATTTTAATGAGATTAGTGTTAATCATACGATTAATATTGTGGATATTATTTATCCAGAGAATATTGATGAGTTGAAGCCAGAGGAAGTTAGGGAGTTATCGAAGAGAAAAGGTTGTGTTGTTCGAAATGTTAATGCCGATGGGAAAACTCAAACAAGTCGGGCGGAATTTGTTGCGTAGAATATAAAGATTTTGTTAAATTATGACAATTTGCCCATTTTGCATAGGCATTCCAGCCTTGAAAAATTCTAAATAATTTTTGAAATAAAATTGGATTGTTATAATATAATATCTTTTTTCTTTTCATGTTTTTAATATTTCTTGTTCGAAGTAGTTTGTGATAGTAATAAATTCTGAAACCTACAAAATTTATTCCTTCTGATAATAAACATATTTTAGATTTTTCGGGATGAAGTTTTAATTGTAATTTTGTTATTAAAAAGTTTTTAATTCTATTCTTCCATTCTTCTAATTGAATTTTTGAATAATGTAAAATTATGAAGTCGTCGACGTAACGAATGTAATATTTTGATTTCAGTTTATGTTTAATAAAAAAATCTAATTCATGAAGATAAATATTTGCAAAAAGTTGTGAAGTTAAATTCCCCAAGGGCATTCCTTTATTTAAAGTTGTAGTTGTATAAATAATTTGTTTGATTAGCCAGATTGTTTTTATATCTTTAATTTTTCTTTTTAATAATCTTATTAGAATTTGATGGTTGACTTCGAAGAAATAATGTCTTATATCTGCCTTCAAACAAAATGATTTAGTCACTAAATTTTTAGTAACTTTTCTTTTAAACTTGCCAAACCTTTTTATGGCGAAAATATTTCCTTTTCTTTTTTGGTTTGCGCAAGAATCATGGATGAATGATTTTTGGAAGATTGGTTCGATTATGTTGCATAATGCGTGGTGAATTATTCTATCTCGGAAATCTGCTTTGCTTATTTTTCGTGTTTTTGGGTCGCGCAAGATGAAGGTTTTGAGTGGTTTTGGCTTGTAGGTTAAAGTCATTAGTTCGAATTGAAGTTGCTGTAAATTTTCTATTAAGTTTTCCTCGAATTTTTTTACATAATCTTTTTTTGATTTTCCTTTCCTTGCTTTTCTGAAAGCGAGAAGAATGTTTTCCCATTTGTAGATTTTATAGTAAATATTCTTGTAAGTTTCCATTTGTGCCCTGAGATGAACTATTCCGAGGTCGGAGTTCCTGTTAGACGGATTCGCATTGCAATTCAGATTGAACCTGTCGGAATTCGCGTCAAGCCTCGCGACCTATAAATAGCCAATCTATCAATTCACAAATTGCTTTGTTCACTGAAATTCCTCGTAAGGATTTTCTGTATTTCATGGCTTAAAATAAACCTAAATGATGCGCTAATAAATTGGCGTGTAGTCCATCTTTTTACTTCTTGCTCAAGGAAGCAAAAGGTTTCAGGACATATTTTTGTAGGGAATGTCTTTTTAAAAATTTGTAGATTGTGAGCCAACTTCAATTGAGCCGCTTTGCGGCTCGTACCCCGAGGCCGGAGTACCTGTAAGACGGATTCGCAATGCAATCCAGAAGGAACCTGCCGGAATTCGCGCCAAGCCTCGCGACTGAATTATTGTTACTTAATGGTGCTGGTGCCCAATAGTATGCGTCTCCATATTGTATTCTATCGGTTGGTAATCCTTGTTTTGTTGGATTTTTTAACCAGTCTTCTAATGAAATTCCAGGAGTTTTGTTTTGCATTAAAGTGTTTTTAGAAAGAACTTTTCTGTTTTTTGGAGATAGATTCCCTTGACAATTTAATGCATGATTATAATGTATGTATAATTTTTTGCCTTTTGTCTTAAAATTTGCATCGAACCATTCCTCTCTCAAAGGAGACTTCACTTGATAAATATCGTTGAAATATTGTTCTAATATTTTTTCGTCTATCTGATTTCCTAAAACGTCGTAAACTTTTAATCCTTCTTTTGCTCCTTGAAAAAGTAATCTTCCGAAAGTTGTTGATTCTTCTAATGTTGGAGTTTTGCTTCCGAGTGCTAAATTTAATCTTAAGGATTCTTGCCAGTTGTTATTTCCGATAAAATCTCTTTCGAGAGAATCGGTTGCTGTATTTTTATAATTATTAATTTTTAATTCATTGGCTGCTTTTTCGACGGCTGGACTATGTGATAATCTTGCTGGGTCTACTTCTAAAATATATTTCCAACCTGAAAATTCCTGAGGAATTACAATCCAATTTTTTCTGTTTGGTTCTGCGATTTGCTCAACTTGCGATTGTTCTGCTTGTATTTCCAGTGGATTAAATCCTAATTGCCGAAGAGCTTCTGCTTTTTTTGGCGTTGTTTCAATTTTGTATGATGGTGCCATAATCATTTTAGAAATATTAAGTTTTTAAACTTTTTTGTTTGTTATCTTTTTGTAAAAGTAACAATTAATTTTAATTGAACCAATTTAATTTTTTCCATTTTGGTAATTTCTTGATTTGGGCTTCGGCTTTGCAGGCGTCGGAACGGTCGGCGCATTGTTTTGTTGCGAGAAGTTTTTTGAATTTTTTATGACGGACGTATTTGCTTCCTTTGCCTTCGGTATGGGCTTTGATACGTTTGTCGATGTCGTTTGTTGTGCCGGTGTAGAATGAGCCGTCTTGACATTCGAGGACGTAGACGAACCATGGGAATTTCATTAGTTGTTTAATCCTTTTTGTTTTGCACAGGATGGACAGATTAAGGCGGTATCTTTTAGGGACATGTAATATCGATTGCCTTCTTCTAATATGTTATTGAATTTTTCCCAACCCTGTTCGATTGTTAGTTTGCCGTCGATAACTCCTTGCGGAACTTTTGACGCATCTTCGAGGAGTTCTATTCTTTTTTTGAATATGTTAAAATGGTATAGATTTGGTTTTGCTGTTTTTGATAATTTTTTTTGACAAAGGAAACATTTATCTTGTGTCATTAAAAGTTCTTGTTCGCGGACTGCCCATTGAAACTGGAAATCGGCGTCTTGAATTAAATGCTTATAGTTGCCGATGCTGCCGAGTCTTTTGAATTTTAGATTTATTTCTTCTTTTGCGTTTCTATTATTTATTATAATCTCTCCGATTTTTTTTGAGTATCGCCAAATTATATATTTTTTATTTTTGTTTGGGGTTGTCGTCGGTTTGCTGATTCTATATCCTTTTGAACCTGTTTTTATTTTTCCTATTGTTGTTTCTTTTTTACCTTGTTTGATTTTTTCTTTTTTTTCTTTTAATTTTCTTTTGATGGTTTTTTCTTTTTTTGAGATGTAGCCCCTTTCGCCGGGGAGAATGTCTGGAGTTTTTATTGGCATTTTGTGTAGAAGGATTTTGGGTTTTTAAGAGTTGGGATAGATTTATATAGGGAGATTTGTGTCTGTTTCTGGTTCGTCCAAAACTTAAATGTTTGGATTATGAGAATTTTGCGATTGGTTGGTCGCGATTGATGCAAGTGCTATTGCTGATATTGGGTAGTTGTACTATCGGAGATTAAATGACAGACAATAATGGAATACGGAGTGGAAGTTTGCAGTTCTACCCGAGGGTGAGAGCGAAGAAAGTTTTGCCGAGTGTGAACTGGAAGCCGGTGAAAAAAGATGGCGTTGGGTTGATGGGATTTGTGGGTTACAAAGTTGGAATGATTTCTGTTTTAGCGAAAGATAATACGACTGATTCTTTAATTAAGGGGAAGAGGGTTGTTGTTCCGGCTACTATTGTTGAATGTCCGGCGATGAAAATTTATTCTGTTCGATTTTATAAGAATGGGAAAGTTTTGAAAGATGTTGTCGTCGGGAATGGGAAAGAATTGAAAAGAAAAGTGAAGGTCGGGAAAAAAATTGGTGAGCTTAAAGATGATGTTGAGTATGATGATGTTAGAGTGATTTTGTCGTCGGGAATTGGGATGACTGGGATTGGGAAAAAGAAAGTTGATTTGATTGAAGTTGGGATTTCTGGGAGTAAAGATGAAAAGTTGGCGTTTGTTAAAGAGAGAATTGGGAAAACTATTTTGATTGGTGATGTTTTTTCGGAGGGGTTGGTTGATGTGAGGGCGGTAACAAAGGGGTATGGGACAATGGGTCCGATGAAGCGGTTTGGGATTTCGTTGAAGGCACATAAGTCGGAGAAGGGGCGAAGGCGACCGGGTTCTTTGGCGCCGTGGCATCCGGCGAGAGTTACTTTTAGAACTCCGATGGCAGGACAGACAGGTTATCATAATAGGGTTAGTTATAATAGTTTGATTTTGAAAGTTGGGAAGATTAGTGAGAAAGATATTAATTTAAAAAGTGGGTTTGAACATTATGGCGTCGTGAAAAATGATTATTTGATTTTGAGGGGCTCAATTCCTGGGCCGAAGAAACGTGGGCTTGTGATTAGTTGTGCCATTAGACCAACTAAAATTGTGGCGAAGAAAAAACTTGAGGTGGTAGAGTTGAGATGAGTGATGAAGATTATTCTTTTCCGTGTGGACATTTTAAAATGTGTAGGACGCATACTGATTATTGTAGTGGGATGATAACGGAGCAAGATGGTGTATATTATATTTCTAAGGGGAATCGTGCTGGGAAACAATGTGCTGTTACGGAGCAATTAACATTGCTTAAAAAAATTGTAAATAAGGATTTGAATCAGGGATGAAAGCGAAATTATTTGACAAGAGTGGCGAGGTGAGAGGCGATGTCGATTTGCCGAAATGTTTTGGTGCGAGAGTTAGGAGAGATATTTTGTTAAAAGTTTTTGAGGCACAGAAGGGACTTTATTCGCAGGCGTATGGGGCGATGGAAGGTGCGGGCGCGCAGTATTCAGCGTCGGGGATTTCGAGAAAGAAGAGGCACGCGTGGAAGGGAACTTATGGAAAAGGGATTTCGAGAATTCCGAGGAAAATTATGTCGAGGCACGGCTCGTCGTTTAATTGGATTGGTGCGACTGTTTCAAATACTCGAGGGGGACGGAGACCGCACGCGCCGAGGGCTGAGAAAAATCCATTTAAAAAAATTAATAAGAAAGAATTAGCGATTGCGTTTAGCTCGGCTTTGTCTGGTAATGTAAATGGCGTGGTTGTTTTTGAGAAAAATGTTTTGGATATTAAAACCAAGGATTTTATTTTGGTTTTGAAAAAAGTTTTTGGAGATAAGTTTGACAAGATTTTGAAAGTGAAAAAAGTTAGGGCGGGAATTGGAAAGATGCGGGGGCGGAAATATAAGTCGAATGCTGGGTTGTTGTTTGTGATTGGTTCCGACGAGAAAATGATGAGAAAGGGAATTGAAGTTGTTGAAGTTGGCGATTTGAGAATTAAAGATTTGGCGCCGAACGGAGAAGTTGGGCGAGCGGTTTGTTATTCTGAAAATGCTGTGAAAGAAATTGGGGGGATGTTTAAATGAAAGAAACGTTTGGATTAATCAGAGGAACGAGGGTGTATGTTGATACCGTTAGAAGTCGCGGAGCAGAAATAGAAGGGCCGAAGAGATTTTTTTATTATGCTCTTTCTACTGTTATATATCCCGTTGCGGCGATTTTAGGTACTGGAGAATATATCTTACATAGGTTGAAAGATGGAGGACTGGAAAGAAAATGAAAACGATAATTTTGGAAAAGTTGAAGTCGACGGAAAAAATAGTTAGGCAGATTGAAGCGGAGAACGTTTTGGTTTTTGTCGTCGATAGAGCGGTGGGGAAGTTGGAAATTAAGAATGAAGTTGAGAAATTGTTTAGCGTGAAAGTCGTGAAGGTTCGGACGCACACTTTGAAAAACAAGAAGGTTGCTTATGTTAAATTAAAATCGGAATATCCAGCGGTGGATGTTGCGACGAAGCTGGGGATGATGTGATGAAATCGGAGATTTCATTTACGCTGGTCGGTGTTCGCTTTTCGCTGGTCGGTACGACTTGGGCAAATTTTGAAATGGGGGAATTTAATTAATGGGAAAGAGGATTATTCAGCAGCGACGGGGAAAGGGCGGATTTGTTTACAAAGTTAGGGAGGAGGCCGGGAAGTTTAGGCCTGGATATTTAGTGGATATGAGTGGTGAGTTTGAATGTGTGAAGTTGATGTCGTCGATTGGACATTCGGTTCCTATTGCGAAATTCGTGGGCAAAGATGGAAAGGCGTTTGAGAATTTTGCCGTGAATTTGTTGTATGTTGGGCAGAAGATTAATATAGATGGGAAAAATAATGGCGATGTTGTGCGGCTTGGTGATTTGAAAAATGGCACTGAGGTTTTTAATATCGAGCATAATCCGAAAGATGGCGGGAAGTTTGTTCGGACGGGTGGGAATTTTGCGGTGATTATTGCGAAGGAAGGTGATGTGGTGAAGGTTATGATGCCGTCGAAGAGCGTTAAAGAATTTAGTATTAATTGTAGAGCAACTATTGGGCGAGCGGCTGGAGATGGACGATTAGATAAACCGATTTTGAAAGCGGGCAAGAAGTTTTATATAATGAAAATGAAATCGAAGTTGTGGCCGAGAACTTCTCCGATTAAGATGAACGCCGTTGACCATCCGTTTGGTTCTGGTAGAGGTAAGAGAATAAAGAGCAAGATTGCTAAACGAAATGCGCCACCAGGAAAGAAGGTTGGAATGATTAGGCCGAGAAGAACTGGGAGGAAGAAAAGATAATGACAGAATTAATCAAGAGAAGTAAAGATAGGTTTTATCGAGGGAAAAATGTCGCGGACTTGAAAGATGTTGATATTCGGGAATTTGCGAAGTTGACGAAGGCGAGGGCGAGGCGGGCGCTGTTGAGAAATTATGATGTTGTTGAAGCGTTTGTAAAAAGATGGGAGAAATACAATGAAAAGAAGAAACTAATTAGGACGCATAAGCGAGCGATTGTAATTGTGCCAAAGATGGTTGGTTGGACTATTGGAGTTTATAATGGGAAAGAATTTGTGAAAGTTGTTGTTAATGAAGAAATGCTTGGGCATCGGTTGGGAGAATTTGCGATGACGAGGAAGATTGCTAAACATACAAGTATTGGAGCGAAAAAGGCGGCGCCTAAGAAAAATGAATAAGACTAAAGAAAATAAAATTGAGAAAGAAGTTGTCGCGAAAGACGAGTCGTTGAAAGTTGACGAGAAGAAAGATGATAGCAAGGTCATTAAGAAAGAAGTTGCAAAGAAAAAGATTGTCGCGAAAGAGATGGTGTTTGCGAAAGGGAATGGGATGAGTGTTTCGCCGAAGCAATGTATTTACATTTGTAAAGCTATTTTGAAGAAGAATCCCGACGCTGCTATTGCGAAATTGCAATCTGTTGTCGACGGGAAAGGGTTTATTCCTATGGCTGGGTTGGAAGTTGGACATAGAAAAGGGAAGGGGATGGCTGGCGGAAGGTTCCCGATAAATTCTTGCAAGGCTGTTATAGGTGTTGTGAAGCAGTTGGTGGCGAACGCTGTCGTCGCTGGAATTGAAAATCCCGTGATTGTTATTGCAAAGTCCGATAGGGCTTCTGCTCCATTTAGAAGAGATGGACGAAAAGCGAAAAGGTGTAATCTTTATTTAGAAGCGAGGGACGGAACTAAATTGGTGGGGAAGAAGTAATGGAAGAAAATGGAAGATATTCATCTGACGGTATAATAAAAGCATTAAAAGAAGGACCAATAGAAGGAGATGGAAGAATTTCTCTTAATAAAATAATGAAAAATTTATTTATGCCAGGTTCATTTATAAATTTAAAGCGAGAATCAGAGAAAAAATATGGCAAAATGCCAGGTTCAAATTTAATGTATATACCCGGTGTTTGTGCAGAACTTAGTAGATTATTTATTTATTATGAAGCGATAATTAAACCACTATATGATTTAATAAAATAAAATGGAAGAAAAGGCGTTTGTTGGAGTGAGGAAGGACGAGTATAATATTCGGGAATTTGTAAAGCGTATGTTTGGGATGGGGAAAGTTTCGAGGGTAAGGATTGAGTATACTCCGGTTGGCGAGAAGGTTGTCGTGGCGACGCATAGGCCGGGATGGATTATCGGGAAGGGTGGGGAAAAAATTAATGAGTTAACTGAAATTTTAAAGAAGAGGTTTAAGATGGAGAATCCGCATGTTGATATCGAGGAGATAATGAAGCCAGAATTTGATGCTCAGTTGGTTGCTGATGATATCGCGTTGACGCTTGAGAGATTTGGGGCGCAGAAATACAAAGCATCGAGTTATCGGGCTTTGGACAGAATCAAAAAAGCGGGGGCACTGGGGGCTGAATTGAGATTGTCTGGGAAGTTGCCGAGCGACAGGGCTAGGAGCTGGAGATTTGCGTTTGGCTATTTGAAAAAAACTGGCGATGCTGCGAACGTTGTTGATAGGGCCGAAGCCGTTGCTGTCACAAAGCAAGGTGTTGTTGGAATCAAGGTTGCTATCTTGGCTCCTGGAGTAAAGATTCATGACCAAATTGTTATCGATGAAGCCTTTATGAACGAAGTTAAAAAAAATGCGATGTTCGAAGAAGTTGAAAAAACAGTTGAGAAAGTTAAAAAGAAAAGGAAGGCGAAGAAGTAAGATGGCGGAGAAAAAAGGTTTAACAGCGAAAGAGATTGAGAAACAAATTGTGGGTTTGAAAATTGAGTTACTTAGAAATCCGACAAAAAAGGGAAGCATTAAAAGGGAGATTGCGCGGTTGTTGACAATGAGAAATATGGCAAATCGTAAATCGTTGATGATAAATAATGAGAAAGGGAATGCTTTAACTAAACTGGAGGACGTAAAGAATTAATGGATATTTGTCCGAAGTGCGGATTGCCTTTGGCGGCGTGTGTTTGTGGTGAGATTGCCAAGACACAACAGCAAATTGTTGTAAGAACCGAGAAAAGGCGTTTCGGAAAAGTTAATACGATGATAAGTGGATTTGACGACGGTGTTGATATTAAGGATATCGCGAAGCAGCTTAAAGTAAAACGGGCTTGTGGTGGTACGATAAAGAATAATGTTGTTGAATTGCAAGGAAATCACAAAGGTCACATTAAACCGATTTTGGTTGAAATGGGATTTAGTGAAAATCAAATTGATGATTAATGCGCTTGTGAGGTGATAGAGAATAGAATGGTAGAGAAAAAGATAAAGAAGAAAGTAGAAGTGAAGGTTGAGTGTAAAGATAGACTTTGTCCTCGGCACGGAGATAGAAAATTGAAATTGAGAGGGCGGACATTTGAGGGAATTGTGATTAGAAAATTTCCGGGGAGGGTCACAATTGAGTTTGAGCGAATGTTGAAATTGCCGAAATATGAAAGGTATGAAAAAAGGCGAACGAAAATTCATGCGAGATTGTCTGATTGTATGAAAGATGAAGTTTCCGTCGGTGATTTGATTCAGATTTCTGAGACGCGTCCGATTTCGAAGATGATTCATTTTGTCGTTAGTGGAGTTGTTAAAAAAATGGAGGGAAAAGAATGAGGGCGA
>CAYXTT010000003.1:0-29165 GCA_964468545.1 Candidatus Woesearchaeota archaeon | reverse complement strand
TCATTTTGTCGTTAGTGGAGTTGTTAAAAAAATGGAGGGAAAAGAATGAGGGCGATTAGGGTAGGTCGTGAATATAGATTAAGACTTGATTCTGATATGGGCTATGGAGATAGATGGGGCGGCTTGCCAAGTGATAGAGAAATTGTTAGTAGTTTTGAAGAACAGTCCGATACTACTTTTAATAAAATTGGGATAAAAAATTTAAAATGGAGAAGAAAAAATGAAAGCGATTAGCGGGCGGGTGACGAGGGGTTTGAACCTTGGAAGTTTGTTGAATGCGTGTGATAATAGTGGGGCGAGGATTGTGAAACTTGTAGGGGTGAAGCACGGGAAGACATCGAAGGGGAGAATGGGTTACGCAAAAGTTGCGGACTGGGTGAAAGTTTCGGTGAGGAAGGGCGACCCAAAGATGAAGGGCGAAGTTTTCGACGCTGTTGTTGTTCGACAGAAAAAGCCGTGGCGAAGAAATACTGGCGAGAGAGTTTGTTTTTCGGATAATGCGGTTGCGTTGTTTAAGGACGAGAAAGGGAATCCGAAGGGGACGCAGATTAAGGGCGCGGTTGCGAGAGAAGTTCAGGAAAGATGGAAGGAAGTCGCTAAAATTGCGGGGAGTGTTTATTGATGAAATCGAAATTTAATAAATCGTGGAATGCGAGCGTGAAGCCGAGGAAGCAGAGAAAGTTTTTGGCGAATGCGCCGAATCATATTAGGCGGAAATTGATGGGGGCGATGTTGGATAAAAAGTTAAGGGAAAAAAATGGAGTTAGAAGTATCGAAGTCCGGAAGGGGGATGAAGTTAAAGTTATGAGGGGGAAGTTTAGCGGGAAGCAGGGAAAGGTCGGGAAGGTTGATGTTAAGAATTGTCGGATTCAAATTGATGGATTGCAGAGGGTGAAGACGGGAGGAGAAAAAGTTGAAACATGGTTTCATCCGTCGAATGTGAAAATTGTGGTATTAAATGATAATGATAATAGACGAATAAAGAAAGGTGGTTCACAATCGAAGATTGCGGATGGTTCTCAGCTGAAAACTGAGGGTGGTTCTTTGGCGAAGCCGAAGAATGGTTCAACTGCATCAGGGACTGCTTCAATTAAAAAGAAAGATGTTAAAAAAATAAATAAGGAGGAGAAAAATGCACATAAAGAAAACTGAAATGCCGACATCGTGGCCGATTCCGAGGAAAGGTAAGAGAAAGAGATTTGTAGCCGTGCCAAGTCATGCGACATCGAAGGGAATTAGCTTGTTGTTTTTGTTAAGGGATGTTTTGAAAATTATTGAAACAAGGAAGGAGGCGAAATACATGACGATTAATGGAATGGTTAAGGTTAATAATGTTATCCGAAAGGATGAGAACTTCCCGGTTCAGGTGTTTGACGCTTTGAATTTATCCTCAAGGGATGACTCTGGTGAGCCCGATAAAGTTGAGTTGAATTATAGATTACAAATTGTTAATGGGAAATTTAGATTGAATGAAATATCAGAGAAGGAAGCTGGTGAGAAAATTGTGAAAATTTCGGGGAAGAAAATTTTAGGGAAAAATAAGGTTCAAATGAACTTGGATGATGGACAGAATTTTTTGAGCAAAGAAAGGTTTTCCGTCGGTGATTCTATTATTTTAAATACTAAAGAAAAGAAAATTGTGAAAATTTTGCCGTTGCAAAAGGGAGCGAAAGTTGAAATTATTTTGGGAAAGCATGCTGGGGAAAAAGGCGAGTTGGTTGGATTTGAAGATTTGGTTCGTGGACGGGATTATGAAATTAAATTGAAGGACAAGACTGTAAGGCTGCCTTACAAAACTGTCTTGGTGATTGGATAATGGTGAATAGTAAATTGTTAATGGAGAATAAGATGAGGGAAATAAAGTTAGAGAAAGTTATTTTGAATATTGGCGGAGTTGAGGATAAATTGAATAGTGGAGTGATTTTGCTGGAGAAAATTTCTGGGAAAAGGCCGATTAAGGTTAAGGCAACGAAAAGAATTCCGTCGTGGAATGTTAGACCGGGGCTTGAAGTTGGTGCGAAGGTGACGATTAGGGGTAATGATGCATTAGAGATGGTGAAGAAGTTGTTGCCGGCGATTGACAATGTTTTGAAAGAGAAGCAAATTCAGGATAATTGTTTTTCGTTTGGAATTCGTGAGTATATTGAGATTCCGGGTGTTGAATATATTCGTGAGGTTGGAATTATGGGATTTGAGGTGACAGTTGTTTTTACGAGAGCGGGGAAATCGGTTGAGAAGAAAAAAGTTAAAAGGGGAAAGGTGCGAAGGTCGGTTGTGAGCCGGAAGGAAATTGAGGATTATGTTATTAATAAATTTGGGACGGAGATTTTGAGGAAAGTGAAGAAAGGTTCGGAGGGAGAAGATGGGGATTGAAAATAAACCATGGACGAACATGGACTGGCACGGACTTTTGCTAAATTGGTTTAAGGGAGATAGAATATGACATCGAGTGATTGGAGAAAGATAACGAGGCAGTTGAGAAGTAAGCCAGCGGTGTTGAAGAAATTTTTGAAACATAATAAGCCGAAGGCGAGGGCGTTTGGGATTGCTGTTAATAAGTGTGAAGTTTGTGGGCGGACGGGGGCTCATATATCAAGTTATAATTTAAATTTGTGCCGACATTGTTTTAGAGAGTTGGCCGTTGAATTGGGGTTCAAGAAATATTCATGAAAAAAATAAATCTTTTCCATAGTTGGAAGTTGGAAGTTGGAAGTTGGAAGTATTCCACGCAAAATCAGAGAGCCTTCGGCTCCCATGATTTCTCGTGGATGCATGGTCAACTTAGGTTGGCTTCTTTGGGTAAAAAAATAGCACACGGACTAACACGGACTAACACGGATTTTTTAGGAGGCCGAAGATGAGCCAGGATGTTGTTGCAGATGGGTTGAACCAGATTATGAATGCAAAGCGGATTGAGAAGAGAGAGGTTGTGATTAGACGGAGTTCGAAAGTTTTGGTGAGATTGCTTGAAATAATGAAGACGTGTGGGCATATTGATTATAAGATTGAGGATGGGAAAGTTGTTGTCGGGATTTTGAAGTTGAATGAGTGTCGGGCGGTGAAGCCGAGGTATTATGTTGGGGTTGATGGGATTGATAAGTATTTGAGGAGATTTTTGCCGTCGAGGAATTTCGGGACGTTGGTGATTTCGACGAGCAAGGGATTAATGAGCCATCAAGATGCTATTGCAAATAATTTAGGGGGAAGCGTTGTTGCTTATTTTTATTGATGAACAAAGATTTAGAAAGAGTTATTGAAATCCCAGGGGGTGTTAGTGTTGTTGTTAATGGGAATGGGATCGTTGTGAAGGGGAATGGGAAAGAGTTAAAGAAGGATTTTGACAAGGGGAAAGTTGGGATTGGGGTTAAGGATGGGAAAGTTGTGTTGAGTGTTAAGGGAGCGACGCGTCGGGAGTCGAAGATGATTGGGACGATTTGGGCGCATTTGAAAAATATGATTAAGGGTATTGGTGAGGATTTTGTTTACGAGTTGGAGATTTGTAATGTTCATTTCCCGATGAACGTGAAAGTTATCGAGGATAAAGTTGTGATTAAATCTTTTTTGGGGCGAGTCAAGGAAAGAGTTGCGCGAATTATGGCTGGAGTTAAGGTTGACGTGAAGGGGAATAAGATTGAAGTTAGTTCGGGTGATATTGAGGCGGCGGGGCAGACTGCGGCGAACTTAGAGAAAGCGACAAGGCTGGTTGGGAGAGATAGGCGAGTTTTTCAGGATGGGATTTACATAACTAAAAAACCTTACAAGAATATTTAAGATGGAAAGAAAGAAGCCGAAATTTTTGAGAAAGGATTGGCATAAGGAGATTAAACTCGGGAGAACAGTGAAGAAGTTGCGGAAGTGGAGGTCGGCGAATGGGAGACATAATAAGATTAGATTGAATAGGAGGGGACAGGCGCAAAGACCGAAGATTGGATGGGGTGCTCCGAAAGATGTTAGGCGTCAGGGTTCGGGTGTTAGAGTTATGAATATTAGTGGGCTTTCTGAGGTTGATAAAAAAAATGGGATTGTAGTCGGTGCCGTTGGGAAGAAAAAACGAAACGAGATTATTGCGAAGGCGAAAGAAATGGGAATAAAAATTTTAAATAGATATAAGGTGGGAAATGAATCTGACAAAGCGTAAAGAGTTGGCGGCGAAGGTTTTGAGAGTTGGGAAAAATCGGATTGTTTTTGCGAAAGATAATTTATCTGAAGTTAAGGAAGCGATTACGCGAATGGATATTATTGATTTGCATAAATCTGGGGTGATTCAAATTAGAGAAATCAAAGGGCGAAAGAAGATTGTTAGAAGGCGACATAGGAGAAGAGTCGGGAAAGTTAAGGGAAAAGTTAGCGATAAAAAAACGGACTATGTGATAATCACGAGAAAGTTGAGGAAGTTTGCGAGAGGAATGGTGAGAAGTGGAAAAATTGATAGGGAGAAAAATAGAGAAATTAGAAAAGAAATTCGGGCTCGAAAGTTTAAGAGCAAAAGACACTTAAAGGAGAGTTTGGAGGAATAATTGTGGCGAAAAGAACATTAAAACGAAGGAGAAGAGAAGGGCGGACTGATTATAAGTTGAGATTGGGACTATTGAAGAGCGGGCTGCCGAGAATTGTAATTAGGAGAACGAATAAATATTTTATTGTGCAGGCGGTTGAAAGTAATGAGGCACAAGATAAAATTGTTATGACTGTTAGTTCGAAGGAATTGTTGAAAAATGGGTGGAATGAGAAAAGAATTGGGAGTTTGAAATCTATTCCGGCTGGATACCTCACGGGTTTCTTATTTGCAAAGCAAATAAAAAAGCAGGTCGCAGGTCGCAGGTCGCAGGTCGCCGACAAATACATTGTTGATTTGGGGATGGCGAGGACGATTAATGGGGCGAGGGTTTTTGCTGTTGTTAAAGGATTAGTTGATGGCGGGCTTGATATTTCGGTTGATGAAAAAGCGTTTCCGTCAGAGGAGAGATTAATGGGTGAGCATTTGAAAGATGATGTTAAAAATGTTATAATTAAAGTTAGGGAGAAGATGAAAAATGACTGAGAGAAAAGTTGAAGAAAATGTTGAGAAGCAATTGGAAGAAATGACTAAGATAGTTGATGCGAAGGAGAAAGCCGAGGAGGAAAAGGTGTCAAAAGAATTTGATGCGAAGGCACGAGTTGAAGAGAGGAGTGAGTTTAGGCGAGAGACGAGGGAAGAAAGATTTGCGAGAGAGGATAAAGATAAGTTGGACAGGTGGGTGCCGAGGACTGAACTTGGACGAAAAGTCAGAGCGGGGAAAATCAAAGATATTGATGAAGTTTTGCGGGAAGGTAAAAAAATTATGGAGCCGGAGATTGTTGATTTATTGGTTCCTGGCTTGATGGTTGATACTTTATTTATTGGGCAGGCGAAGGGAAAGTTTGGCGGAGGAAAGAGGAGGGCATTCAGACAGACGCAGAAAAAAACTCAGGAGGGAAATGTTTTGACTTTTGGAGTGATGGCTGTTGTCGGCGACGGGCATGGACATATCGGGCTTGGTTATGGACGGGCGGCTGAAACTTTGCCGGCGAAGGAGAAAGCGGTTAGGAAAGCGAAGTTGGGCATCGTTAAAATTCCGAGAGGGTGTGCGAGTTATAATTGTTCGTGCGACGAGGAACATAGTATTCCTTTGGCTGTCGAGGGAAAATGCTCGTCTGTTGTTATTAGATTAATGCCGGCGCCTCAGGGAACCGGATTGGTTGTCGGGAATGAGATGAAAAAAATTTTGAAACTGGCTGGGATTAAAGATGTTTATAGTCAGACTGAGGGGAAAATCAGGACGACATTTAACGCGGCGAAGGCGTTGATGGTTGCTTTAAATAAAATTGGGGAGATGCGAATATGAAATTAGAGATTTTATATTCTGGGTGGTTGGTATTCGGTAGTCGGTCGCTTCACTTGTGGAGACTTGAGAAATTTTGGGGGACTCTGAAATGATATTGGTTGTGAGGATTGCTGGGCAGGCGAGGAATAAAAAGAAAGACGAGGAGACATTAGGGCGGTTAAAGTTGGGAAAAAAGTTTAGTTGTATTTTAGTTGGGGAAGATGATGGCATTAGGATAGGAATGGTTCGGGCTGTGAGATATATGGTCGCTTATGGGAAGGTTGGGGAAGATTTTGTAAAAGAGTTGAGGGCAAAGAGGAAAGATAAAGATGGGGTTTATTTTTTGCATCCGCCTCGAGGGGGATTCAAGAGAAGTTCAAAAGTTGCGGCGCCGAAGGGAATTTTGGGCAGACATAATGATATTGTTAAACTTGTGGAGAGAATGTTATGAATAGCGACGGGAAAAGTTTAGATAGTGATTTGGAAATTGGAAATTTTGGGTTGGGTCGTTTGGAAATAAGGAAAACCTTTAGGGGGAATGAATTAGTAATAGGGAGGGATGCTTATGGTATGGCAACGATTTGTTGGGATGGTAGTGATGATATGATGTTCTCTACATATAGTGTTCGTCAAAATGGTGGTGCGATGGCGAATGTATTTCTTATAATGCAAGCCAAGATTGTTCCTTCAGATTTTTTTTATGGTAGATATAAACCAATGTTGGAAGAAATGGAATCTCAACGAGGGGTGCCCATATGAAGGTTCACAAAAGAAAGAAGAGTTCGAGAATTCGAGGCGGAAAAACTTGCGGATGGGGATTTAGACAGAAGCATAAAGGACATGGGAACAAGGGTGGAACCGGAATGGCGGGAAGTGGGAAGAGGGCCGACCATAAGAAACAAATTGCATTAATGTCCGACGAAAAGGGGCAATATTTTGGAAAGCAGGGAGCGACATCGCGACGGACGGAAAAGAAAAAGTATGAGAAGATTAATTTGATTGATGTGAGGAATAATTATTCTGGGGATAAGATTGATTTATCGAAGCATAAAATTCTTGGGAAGGGCGATGGGTTCAATGCGGAGATAATGGCAAAATCAGCGACGGTGAGTGCGATTGAGAAGATGGAAAAGGCAGGGGGGCGCATCGTCCTTCGGACGATGGATAATTCTTCGGCTTTGTCGAAGGATAACTCTGCTTTACAGGATGGTTCGTCGGTAAGACCGACGGAAAGTTCATCGCTTCGCGATGGGAACTTGGCGAAAAGAAAAATTAAGAAGAAATAATTCTACAAAACTTTATAAACAAATTTTGTAATTGTGTTTGATGGGTTTGCAAGGATTGTTGCATAATTTGCCTGAGGTTCGGGCACCGACGGAAAAAAAGGTTAGCTTTAATGTTAAGTTAAAGTGGACGCTGGTTATTTTGGTCGGCTATTTTATTCTTTCTAATATTCCATTGTTTGGTATTGCGGATAGTGTGTTGTCGCGATTTGAGTATTTGGCGATTTTGCTTGGTACTTCGTTCGGTTCGATTATTTCTCTGGGGATTGGGCCTATTGTTATGGCTTCTATTATTTTGCAATTATTAAATGGGGCGGGAATTTTGGATATTGATACAAACACCAACGAGGGAAAGAAATTTTTTCAAGGTGTTCAGAAATTGTTGGCATTCGCGTTCGTGCTTTTTGAGGCGATGGTTTATGTTTTGATGAAGGGAATTGCGGCTGACCCTGGATTCGCTGGGCTTGTGATTTTTCAATTATGTCTTGGGGGATTTTTGATTATTTTTATGGACGAGGTTGTGCAGAAATGGGGCTTTGGTTCTGGAGTTAGTTTGTTTATTGCGGCGGGAATTGGCTGGAGATTGTTTGCTCAATTGTTTCAGTTTATCGGACCAACTGGTTCTTTTGAGGCGACTGGGAAAGTTTTGGCTATTGTTGCTGCAATTATTTCTGGTGGGGGTGGGACGGGAACTGAGGTTTTAAGAAATTTATTTCCGATTGTTGTTACTGCTGTTTTATTTTTGGTGGTTGTGTTTGCGCAGAGTTTAAAGGTTGAGATTCCGTTGGCTTTTGATAGGATTCGCGGGCATTCTGTTAAGTGGCCGTTGCAATTTTTTTATGCGGGTGTTATTCCGGTGATTTTGGTTTCGGCATTGGTTGCTAATTTACAGTTGTTTGCGTCGCTGCTGCAGAATTGGTTGGGGCATGCGACTTTTCTTGGAGGATTTAGTTCTAATGGGCAAGCTATTTCCGGGATATCTTTTTGGGTTCATTCGACTCCTATTTTGGAAACTATTATTACTGGGAGTTTTAGATGGATTTATGCTGGGCAAGCCTTGGTTCATATTTTATTTTATACTTTGTTTTCTATTGTATTTTCTTTCTTTTGGGTTGGGACTTCGGGGATGGATGCGAGGAGCCAAGCGAATAAAATTGTTAATTCTGGGATGAGCATGCCTGGGTTTAGAAAAGATGAGAGGGTTTTGGAATCGATTTTGAAAAGATATGTAACGCCATTGACAGTGATGGGCGGGGCTGCGATTGGACTTTTGGCGTCGGTGGCGAATTTGCTTGGTGCTTTGGTTGGTGGGACGGCGATTCTTTTGGCGATTATGATTTTGTATCAGTTATATCAGAATATTGCGCAGCAGCATGCGGTTGATATGAACCCGGCATTGAAGGGATTTTTTGGGGCATAGTTTAGTTGGTAGTGGGTAGTTTTTAGTTGGTAGTGGGGCTTCGCCCGATTTGAGAAACTTTAAGTATTTTAGCTTAGTATATTTTTTATGTGGGATTATAAGAAACTTGATGTTTGGAAGAGGGCGATTGATTTGATTCCTTTGGTTTATGAAATTATTAGGGCGTTTCCTAGAGAAGAGAATTGGGGATTGAGTTCACAACTCAGAAGGGCAGTTGTTAGTATCTCTGCGAATATCGCTGAGGGTTGTGGCAGGAGAACAAGTAAAGATTATATTCAATTTTTACATAATGCCATGGGAAGTTGTAAAGAAGTTGAAAGTGAATTGTTTGCAGCTGAGAAATTGAAATATATTTCTAAAGATGAGTTAGATAATTTATTGAAAGAGTTAGATGAAATTGGGAAGATGATTAATGGTGTTATTGGTTATGTTTCTGATAAGGATATTAAATAGGCAAATTTAAAAAGAAATTTTTGTTGTTGGTTGTATGACATTGACTGGGGTGATGGGATGAAAAAGAGATGGATTTTTTTAGTGTTTTTGGTCGCCATGGGTATTGCATATAGTTGGACCAAAATTCCTAGTGTTGCGCTTTTTTTTCATTCTATTTTTGATCCAACGTTGGGCGCAATTTTGAATTGGAATGTTTTTTGGGGGATGGCTTTTATTACTTTTGTTTTGAGTATTATTACAACTTTGGTTCAGAAATATGGGACTGATCAAAAGACGTTAAGTGAAATGAAAAAGAGACAAAAAGAAATACAAAAAGAGATGAAAGAATACAGAGATCATCCTCAAAAAATTTTAGAGTTAAATAAAGAAAGTATGGGATTTATGGGAGAGATGATGAAAATTTCTATGGGGTCGGTTGTTTATACCATTGTACCCTTTATTTTATTGTTTAGATGGTTTGTTGATTATTTTTCTATCCTTGATATTAAATTTCTTGGATTTTTATCTTGGTTCTGGTTTTATATTTTAACCTCTCTTGTTTTTTCTTCTATTTTGAGGAAGATTTTGAAGGTTGCATAGAAAAGAAATCTTTTACATTTTTGTTTAAAATAAGATAATAAATAATATATCCGTAGATAAGCGACATTCCTATTTTCCCGACGGAGAACGGTATTGAGGTTGATATTAAAAAGAGTATTAAGGAAAATATATATTCTAATATTAATATGTTTTTAGCCCATATTTTTTTTCTAAAAATTCCCTTTGCTATGAAAAAAGATAAAATAGATAATAAAATTATTACTATTCCTATTAGATAAATATTATTTATGAATAGATAACTAAATTTTAATTTAGTCAGGGAACTCCTTAAACTTTGACTGGAAAATAAGAAAATAGAAAATAAAATTCCTATTGTTCCTCCTATATAATTTGCATATGCAAAAATTTTTAATAATTTTGGCATTTTTTGTGAATTCATTTCTTTATTGATATGAGTAAGTTTATTAAAGTTTCCTTGTTTTTTTGATGAATTGTTTTGGGGTTAGAATTCCGAATTCTGAGATTATTCCTGAGATGTCTTTTAATTTTGTTTTGTCAAAGGCGGGATTAATGATTTGGATTTTTTTGTTTCGTTCGTCCCAAACTTCTTTTCCGTTTCGTTTTTCAATTTTTATTTTGTTTGTGAATTTTTGTGAGACGGCGCAGGTGTATCTTGGGATGTTGTGGAGTTTCGCTAATCTTACTAAGGTACTTGTTCCAATTTTATTTGCTAAATATTTTTTTGTTATAGCATCGGCGCCGAAAAGGAATAAGTCGCATTTTTGCAGGGATTGTTCAGCGGCGAAGTCAGGGGTGATTATGACTTTTATTCCTGCTTTTGCCAAATCTTTTGCTGTTTGTCGTCCTTGGAGTAATGGTTCAACTTCGGTTGTGTAGACGACGAAATTTTTTTTTCTTTTTTTCTTCGCGTATTTCAGGATATCGATTACTGTCGAGGAATGGCAATGAGTGTATATGTTCATGTTGTTCTTGATTAATTGTGTTCCTTTTTTTGAAATTTTGTCGTGAGATTTTTTTAAGTCTGATAGAAATTTTTTTGCTGTCAAATATGGACGTTTTGATTTTAATAAAAGTTTTATCGCGTTTTGCATTAGCGGTTCTGTTGGTCTTGTCTTGAGAATTTTTTTTGCTGATTGTTTTGTTGGAATCAAGAGGAATGCTTTAATACCAGCTTTAGCAACATTTTCGGCTCCTTGAATTTTTATTGATTTAATATCGTCGAGAATTTTACTGAATTGTCTTAATTGTGTTTTCTCTTTTTTCATATAATTTAAAATCTGGTTGGTATAAATATTTAACCAATAATTTATATATGTTGTTGTTGTTTATTTGGTATGATAGAGATGCTGATGAAACCAAAGAGGGCGGAAAGGCGTCCGTGGGAAATGTTTTTTGTTGGATTGTTTTATGCGTCGGTTGCGTTGTTATTAGTGATGTTTGTTTTTGGAAAGGATTCTATTTTGAAAGAGGGGTCGGGATTGTTGATTGTGATTTTTACTGTAGTTTGTTGTTTGCCATTTATGTATTATATTATTAAGTTAGAAGAAGGGAAAGATATTGAGATTAGCGATTCGGGACAATTAATTAAGGAACATTCGAAGGCGCTTCGGGCATTGATGTGGCTGTTTCTTGGATTTGTTATAGCGTTTTCATTTTGGTATATTGTTTTGCCAGATTCAGCAGGACAAAATTTTAATTTTCAGATAAAAACTTTTTGTGCGATTAATAGTCCGTCTCATTATAGTGCCTGTCTTGAACAGCATGGGATTCCTATTGCGACTGGAGCAGCAACGGGGACAACTGCTATTTTAAATATTTTTTCTAATAATATTTATGTTTTGATTTTTACAATTTTATTTTCGTTGGCGTTTGGGGCTGGGGCTATTTTTATTTTGGTTTGGAATGCTTCGGTGATTGCGGCAGCTATTGGGATTTTTACAAAGGGGAATGTCGTGGGTTTGCCAATTGGGATTCTTAGATATATGATTCATGGAATTCCTGAGATTGGGGCATATTTTGTGGGAGCTTTAGCTGGAGGAATTATTTCCGTCGCTGTTATTAGAAAAGATTTGAAGGGAGAGGGAATGTGGAGAATTTTGCAGGATTCGTTGCTGATGATAATTATTGCTATTGGAATTTTGTTGGTTTCGGCTTTTATTGAAGTTTATTTTACGCCGTTGCTGTTTTAGTTATCGTTTAGACGATATTTGAAATAGTGTCCAGTTAAATCCTCCGTGTTCATCCGTGTGCTTACCGCGTCAATCCATCCAATCCCGCGCAAATCCGCGTGCCCCTTCCTTCAGTTACACAAGTCACATTGCCCAAACAAAAATCCTTTGCATCCTGCTAATTCTCATAAAGCCCAGATAACCATTCTTCAAAAAGTAAAGGCATCCTCTTATACAACCAAGAACAAAACTTCAAAAACTCTCTCGCCTCCATCTCAACATACTCAACAATTTTATCATAATCCCCGTGGTCAAACCAAATCGGCACCATCATCCCGTCCCTGTCTTTCCCAGTAATCTTATTCAACCCTGAACCCTTGAACTCCCCTCCCTTCATCAAAACTCCAATAACTCTCAAATCGATAAACGGCTTCGACAAAATATCAATCTCAAGCAACCCATGAATCTCCGCCCGCCTCTTCAAAAAATTATGCTCAAAAGTCAAATTATACCCGACCGGCACAAAACTAAAATCATAAGCATCAAGAAAACTTGTCTCTCTCAAAAACCTCTCGATAATCCCCTTCTCCGAACTCTCCCACGCCTTCAAAATAATCAACTCCCCAATAGCCAAACCAGTCCGCCTATCTAACTCCTGATACTGAATCGTCACAATCTCATTCACATCCGAGTCCAACCCCGTCGTCTCAATATCAAGATAAAAATTCCCCATAAAAAACCCTCCTCAATTTAAATTCGGCCCGAACAGCGAATAGCGAAAAGCGAACACCACGCAAAGCGTGCCCCGTCGTCTCAATATCAAAATAAAAATTTTCCATAACAAATTAAGAATTAAAAATACTTAAACTTTCCCATAACATCTATCAACGAAGTCATTCTACCAAAAAATAAAGCTTTTTGTTCTACCGAAAAATCTCGATTTTCCGTCTACAAGCATAGCACCCTAAATCATCCGTAAATTTATAAACAACCCACTCCTAACTAATCCATGAAAAAAACTGGTGTATTCCTCGTCCTAATATTACTATTGTTCTCGATAACACTAACAATCGCCGCAAACGAAACAAACAGCACATCAGTCACTCAGCAACAAAATCCCGACAAAATAGAAAACGGATTCACCTGTCTCGAAGAAAAAGCAGGAGATTGCTCAGGACTCACAACTCAGGAAATCGCACTCACAATTCTCGCAACCCCAGACAATATCTTTAACAACTGCGTCGCCGAATTAAAAAAACGAGAAACCTCAGACAACTGGGGGAACATCCATGATACATCTCTCGCAATTCTCGCAATGCAGCACGCCGGCGAAGATACACAATCCGCAGAGTCATGGTTGCTTAATCAAGAAAAAACTCCAACGAATTTAATCTGGTATTTACAACAAGATTCAAATGTCGCAACAGAATGTCACATCGGCTACGAATCAAGCGACTACATAATCAACATAGGAGCAAATAAAAAAATCGACAAAAACGCAGGTGAATGTTTGACTCGCGCTCAATCAAACTTCTGGCTCCAAGTCACTCCAGATTGCTACGAAAAAGAATTCTCAATTGAATGCAACCAGGCATTCATCGCAAACCTAATTTACAAAAATAAAAATTCACCGATGATATATGTCCTCGAAGGCACAGAATCAGAACCAGCATTCGGCTCAATCAAACTAAATATTAAATCAAAATGTTTTGGCAAAAATTCATGCGATTACGAAGCAACAATATGGGCAACGTTAGCACTGCTAAAAACTGGTCACAACGTCGAAGATTTCATCCCATATGTCATCGCAATGTCAGACACAAACAAACAATATCTCCCAGAAGCATTCATCTACATGCTAACAAATTACGAAGATTACGCAACCCAATTAGTCACTGACCAAAAATTAGGAAATTATTGGGAAGCGCCAACTTCGGCATACAACAAATATTACGATACATCGATAGCACTCATTGCCCTCGGTAGTTCATCATCAGAACAAATTACAAAAGCAAGGGATTGGTTATTATTTTCTCAAAGTACAAATGGTTGCTGGCAAAACTCAGTTAAAGAAACGGCCGTATCTCTTTGGGCACTAACTGGCAGAAGCGGACGAACATCAACTGAAGGTAGCACAACAACATACTGTTCCGAAGCAAACTACTTCTGCATTCCATCTGCGGATTGCCCAGCCAGTGAAAATGTCGGCAACAATTATTTTTGCCCATCACTATCAACTACCTGTTGCACAAGCGAAAATCTAAAATCCTGTTCCGAATACAACGGAAGAGAATGTCTAACAACCGAGGTCTGCGTCGGTAATTCAAGAAAAGCCACAGATATAACTCAATGTTGCACTGGCGAATGCAAATTAAAATCACAGGAAACCGAATGCGAAAAAAACTTTTACACATGTATGGACCAATGCTCAGAATTTCAAGAACCACTAACGACATATTCATGCAACGCCCCGCAAATTTGTTGCAGAACAAAAATAACACCAGAAAGTTCGTCGTGGTGGATATGGATTTTGATTATTCTAATTATAGCAGTTCTCGCCGCAATAGCATATATTTTTCGAGATAAACTAAAATTATTATGGTTTAGAATTAAAACCAGATTCAAAAAAGATGGAGGACCAAAAAGTTCCTCGTCACGAGGAAGACCAGGAATGCCACCACGTCCCGGTTTCCCGCCGATAAGAAGACAATACCCACCAGTCGCCCCAGTAAAACGACCGCAACAACTCCAAGACGATTCAATGTCAGAAACTTTCAAAAAGCTAAAAGAAATGTCTCGTTAATATGAAACAATTCTATTTTCTATTTTCTATTTTCTATTTTCTATCTTTAATATCAGCCACACCAGTTTTAAATTTCCAATACGACCAAATCCAACCTGGCGAAACAATTTTAGCGACGGTAACATCTCAAGGAACATTCACAAGACAAATAGAAACAACAGATATCACATTCCTCGAAGGCAGAAAACCAGTTTTCTTCGAGCACGACATCACATTTTACAACAACACATATTATCTCTACATCTATACAACTCGCTCCGGAAATTTCACAATAAAAATAAAAAATATATTATTCAAAGAATCAGACGAACTTAATTCAGAAACAATCCAGCAAAATTTCACAGTTCAAGACACAACAAATCAAACTCAGATATTATCAATTAAACCCGGCTTCATATTCACGACCCAAACCCCAAAAATAGAATTAACAAACAAAGGAACATCGACGATAAATGCGACATTCAACAAAGATATAATATCAATCCCGCCACTAAAAACCGAAGAAATCATATTTATTCCGACCAAAATTTTTTCAATCGTCGAGATATCATCATACAAAAATTTCTTAATCCCGATAATTTATCCTTCAGCGAATGGAACATTCCAAGTCAAACAGCAACTCGACCTAAAACCAAATCCAAAATTACTCTTCGCTGAACTTTTTATAGGAAATAAATCACAAGAAATAATACAACTCTTTAATTTTGGCAACGAATCGATAACAAACATTAGCATAATACTAGACCAATCATTTATCAAAGCTGAACCAATAAGAAATATATCAGCGAGAGAAGTTTACAATTTAACACTGAATCTTGCCCCACAAACTCCCGGTTATTTTAACGGCAACATAAACATCACATACATTCAATATAACAAGAAAAACACACTTCAAATCCCAATGAGTTTATTCGTTTTACCCCAAGGAAGCACACAGGAAGATTTCCAAATCTCAGAAGAAACCTGCGAAGAAAAAAATGGAACGTCCTGCACTACCGACGAAATCTGTGACGGAAAAGCATTCTTCACAAAAAACAATGAATATTGTTGCATAGGCGCCTGTCAATCAACAGCGCAAAATGAGAACGGTTTCGGCTACGGCTGGCTAATCGCAATAATAATTTTCATCGCGCTTGCCGGAGGCGGTTATTATCTTTACAAAAAACAAAAAAAAGTAAAACCACAAACCCCCGACGAGAAAATTAAAGAAACATCAGAAAAATACAGCAAACGAATCAGAGGCGGACTAGTAAATTCATAATTATTTTTTCTTAGATTTCTTTTTCGCAATCTTCTTTTTCGCAACTTTCTTCTCACCGCTTTCCATTTTTACATTTGCCTTCTTCCCGCTTTCAATTATCGCAATAAGTTCCTTCTCTCTTTCAATCATCTGCCTCAACCTCTCGCCCGCAACTTTCGCAATCTCGTCATACCGATGCATCCGCCCAGAAATATTATTCAACAAATCAGTCGCCTCAGTCATACTCATCGTAACATTAACCGGCTCAACAACTTCAACCGACGACGGCATAAAATCAAACATCGTCTCACTCAACCTCGCAAAAGTCGTCGTCTCAAAATCAGCCTCGGCAAAACAAGTCAACATCCCCTCAGAATCCTTAATCTCCCTCGGCTCGCTCATCTTTATCGAATGAACTTTTATATCATTAACTTTGTTCAAAACTCCAATATGCTCCGCCAACGCGCCCTTCAAATACTCCGCCGGTCGCCCAGCAATCTCAACAATCATTATCGCCCGAACCATAAACCAAAGAAACAAAAACCCCTTTTAATTCTTTCCAATCACACCTACCAAAATTTTTCCTACCACAAATCAAGAAGATAAGAAGTATTTATAAAATTATTTACCAATAAATTTATTCTTTAAACCTTATGGCTCAACAATAATTTCTAAAATTCCAGAAACCTTAGTAATCGGAGCTAATGAACTCATAGAATAAGTTCGACGGTAATATATTGCAACCCTTGCCTCATTATTAGATAATGTTCTAAATCATCCATAGTATCCTCTTTGTTCATCCTTATTTAATCTTCCCACATCATCTTCCTTAACAGCTCTATCTTCGCAGACAATAGTTATTGGAGTTCCCCTACTAAGATTCATTTTCTCAACTTCTGTTGTAGCCATATAATGTTTACCAGCCATCCCAATTCAACAATCTCAATCTATTTAAGCTTTCCTATTCATTACCATTACAAAATTACATCCAATCCACCAAGTCCCAATCGCGAAGCGATTATCACCTTGAAAAACGAAATTTCTCATATCACCACAGCGTCGCTGTATCCCCATGTTTGCTTACAAACATACCCCCATCACCTTCTCTCCCAAACCAAAACTCCAATCACAAAAATCAAAAAAACAGCAAACCCATAAACCAATTTATCAACAACCCTCGAATCCTTCGACTCATAAATAACCTTCTCACCCAAAACAACATCCTCGACGACATCACCCAAAATAATCACCTCATCTTCACCATCCAAAACTTCCCCGCTATCTTCAATCAAATCATCATCCAAAATTTTCGAAGCCTTCACGACAACTCTATCAATATCAAAAACCTCCCGCTTCTCACCCTGCCTCAACTTCAAAACCCCGTCGTATTTTCCAACTTTAGAAACTTTCAACTTCACATTAGCTTCATCCTCGACAAACTCCGTCAAATAATAATATCCCGACAACCACTTTCCATTTTTCTCATCCCAAATTTTCAAAACAGAATCCCGCTCAGAATCAAACTCAACCTTCACATCGTAAACTCCACTCCCATCCAAAACCTCCAACGAACATTCAAATTCCTCGTCGACAAAAACAGAACTCGGGCAATCAAACTTAACATCAATCCCTCTTACAAAAGAAATAAGAAAAACAAACAAGCAGATAAAAACAACAAAACGCCCCTCACCTCCCATCTACCTTCTCCCGCCCCGACGCAAACAGCGTCGTGGACAATCAGACTTAACATCAACCACCGAAACAAATCCAATCACCAGCAAAATCAAAACAATCCACCGCGTCATTTTAATATATCAATGCCCCGACAACAATCACAACATTAATTACAAGCCAAAGAGAATACCCAATAATAATCGGCTTCTCCCTATGAACAAAACCATACAAAATCCATGGAATATCAAAAAAAGCAAAAAGCCCAAAAGACAAAGCCGAAACCCCAGTAGCATTCTTAAAAAGATAAATCTGCAAAACCTGAGGTAACGCCATCAACGGCCCAATCACAGCGACGATAATCAAAAACCTATCAAGAAATTTAATCCACTTGTTCGGATGCGGATACATCTCAAGTTTAGAATGAATCCTTTTTCGTCGACTTATATGATGAATCCCACTCATAAAAATACTCGCACAACCAAATTTAAATAACTATCTCATCCTCGCCAAAATCTCGCCAACATCAACATACTCAACCGAAACATTCCGCCCATCCTTCTTCTTCGACGCAACCAAAATCTCGCCAAAAACTTTCTTCTCCAAATAAAACCTGCATTTCTCTTTTTCCACCCTCGACAAATTCCCATTCATCTTAACCTCAATCCCAATCACCTTGAACAAATCTCCACGTCGAGAAAAACAAACAAAGTCCGGAAAACCTGTCCCAATCGTCATCACCTTATTGAACGGATTAAATTTCCTCTTACACGGAATAATATCCCCATTTTCCAAATCAACATTATTCGACCACTTATCAACAACCCAACCCTTTTCCTCCAAATCCTTCCGAACCTTCGCCTCGAACAACCCACCACCAGCCCGACTCTTCCGCCCCATCCGAACCTTCGACTTCTTCTTTAAAACAATATTCCCAGCGTCGTCAAAATCAATATCATGCTCAACTTCTCTCTCAGGACTTTTCAACTCCATAAAAAATTAAACATAATAAGAATTATAAAACTTTACAAATCACTACAAACTACAAACTACTTACTACCAACTAATCAAAGGTCCCGCGCATAAACAGTCCGCCGCCCATTCGCCCTCGCCCTCTCCTGCGCCTTCTTTAAAATATCCTCAACCTTCTTCTCTAACTCAACATTAACATCCTCGCCAACATTCATCTCGACAACCTTCTTTACTTTACTCCAAACAACCAACCCCATAAGAAATAAACTCATGCAATAATTATAAACCTTCTTATCGAACAACTTTCGTCCAAAAAAAGTAAAAAAATCCTAATGCCCAACAGCGAAGCACCCTAATACCTAATACCTCGCAAAGCGCGCCTTCTTCACCTTACTCCAACCAACCTCATTCATTTCTAAACATACATTTCTTTAAATAGTTTATCAAATTATATCAACCATGAAACATTACAGAACAATTTTAACAGCAATTTGTTGCACGGCAATCCTTTACCTGCCAGGATGCTACATCTTCTCCCTAGAGTACAGAAAAATTTTAGAAAAAGACATGATGGCATTTACGAGCAGAGGTCCCAGCGAAGAGTCTTCAAAATTAATCGAAGAAATAAAAAACGAATCACTAAAAAAAGCAACAGATAAATGGTAATTACTTATTCTTTTCTTCCGGTCTCATAAACGGGAAAAAAATCACATCCCTAATGGAATCCTTCCCAGCCAACAACATAACCAAGCGATCAATTCCCATCCCAAACCCAGCAGTCGGTGGCATCCCATACATTAGCGCATTAACAAAATCGTCGTCGGCAGGCATCGCGTCGTCGCAACCGCCCCTAAGAAGTTTTTCCTGTTCGGTCAATCTCTTCTTCTGCTCAATTGGGTCATTCAACTCGTCATACGCTTTCACAATCTCCGCGCCGTCAATAATTAACTGAACCGAATTAATCTTCAAAGGGTCGTCCTTGTTTCTCTTCGCCAACGCAATCATCTCAACCGGATAGTGTGTCAGAATCGTCGGCTGAATAATTTTCGGTCTGATAACTCTCTTGTAAACCTCATCCAACAATGCGCCATAATGTTTGCAATCAGAAATATCAATCCCAATATTTTTTTCCCTAATCGTGTCCGCAAACTTTTCAAAATCATTCGCAACATTAATATCAACTCCAATTTCTTTCTTCACCAAATCTCTAAACTTAATTCTCTTGAACGGCGTCTTCAACGAAATCTTATTCCCTCGATATCCAATCGAATCATTAATCCCCAACTCTTTCTTAATCTTCTCAAAAAATCTCTCGATAAAATCAATATGATATTCATAAGTTTTGTAAGCCACATAATATTCCATCATCGTGAACTCTGGGTTGTGCGCAAAATCAATTCCCTCATTCCTAAAATTCTTACAAATAGTAAACACTTTCTCATATCCACCAACAATCAATCGCTTCAAATAAAGCTCAGGCGAAATCGACAAATACGCATCCATATCCAAAGCATTAACATGAGTCATAAAAGGTTTTGCCGAAGCTCCGCCATAAACCGGCTGAATCAACGGCGTTTCAACTTCCATAAATCCCTCACTCTCCAAAAATTTCCTCAAAATCCCAATCACCCTCGACCGATAAACAAAAACCTCTCGCACATCCTCGTTCATAATCAAATCCAAATATCTCTTCCTATATCTCTCCTCTTTATCCTTAATCCCGTGCCACTTTTCCGGCAACGGCTTAATCGCCTTCGACAAAAGAATAATTTCCTTAACCAAAATAGAAAGTTCGCCCCGCTTCGTCCTCATTGGATTTCCTTTCACGCCGACAAAATCCCCACTATCAATCTTCCCAAAAAACTTAATAACATCGTTGGGACTTTTACCATCCTGAATCAAAATTTGAATCTTCCCACCATCGTCTCGAATCATCCCAAACGCAATTTTCCCCATCGACCTTTTCAACATAACTCGCCCCGCCGTCACAACCTCATCCTTAGAAACCACCTCGTTCTTCAACTTAGAATATCTTTTTTGTAACTCCTCGCACCAATCTTTCTTCTCAAACTCTTGCGGATACGGCTCAATCCCCCCATCTCTCAATTCCTTTATCTTCCTAATCCTTTCATTAACAATCTGTTTCTCCCGCCCACTCATCTCCATCCACAATCAAATCAACTCATATTTATAAAACTATCAAAATTACAAAACAATCCACAATCCACCAACTCACCCACAAGAAAATTTTGAAAAATTTTCGTTCTGCAGGCACAAGCTGTTCAAAAAATTTCAAAAACGAAGTTCTTTGAAATTTTCAAACTCCCCATTCCACTTCCTCTTCTCAACAACAACATTCCTAATCTGCGCATGCTTCGGTCCTTTGCGAACTCGATTCCCCAATCTTTCAATCGCATCATCCTCACCCTCGACGACAATCTCCACATCCCCACTCTCCAAATTCCTCACAAACCCCCGCAACTTCAACTCATCAGCACCCTCCTTCACAAACTGCCTAAAAAAAATCCCCTGCACCGTCCCCTTCACAATAAACCTCGCCCCAGCTTTCATTTTAATTTCCTATTCATATCTTTAACCGCACTTCTCAACACGGGTAACTTATTTTTTATTATATCATTTAATATCTTATGGTTTATTTTAAAATATTCATGACTAACAATTTCCCTAAATTTTACAAACATATCCCAATTCACTTCAGGATATTTTTTAAGTTCATCCTTAGGTAACTTTTTAATAGATTCTCCAATCACTTGAAGTCGCATCAAAGTCGCATCATAAAAAGACAAATTCTTAAAATTAATACCAACTTTTTCACTATGATAAACTATCCTCTCAATCATCTCCAATATATCCACAAGGTAAACTTTATATCTTAACATAAATCGCCTCCTCTTTCACATATTTAATCGCTGGCTTCAAATCCTCTTCAATCACTAAATCAATCTTCCGTCGAAACAACTTCTCCAAATAAAAAATCAATCCAAAATAATTATCACTAGTAATTTCATTAAATTCAACCAAAAAATCAATATCACTCCCTCTCTTCTGCGTCCCCTTTAAATACGAACCAAACAATCCAATTTTTTTCACACCATTCTCTTTTAATTTATTCCGCCTCTTCCTAATCTCCTCAAGAATCTTCTTCTTATCCATAAACAAAAAAACATCAAAGACTTTTTATTCCTTCCTATCGCATTCATTATTCACAATCACAGCAACCTGCGACGCAAACAACATCTTCGGCCCAACATTAATCTTCCTAAAAGGAATATGCTTCACCCACTTCATCTCATTCTTCGGAATCCCATCATGGTCCCCAACAACAAAAACACAATTCTCTCCCAACTCAACATCCCGAATATCTTCGCCCCGCTTATCCAAAATATAAATTTCTTTCTTATCTCTAACAAACTCCTCCATCAACTTCACAAAACTTTTCTTCTCGACAAAATATCCAGTCCCAACTTCAACCCTTCGCCCTTCCTTATATTTATACAACATCCGCTTAATTAATCCAGCAACATCTTTTTTACTAATATCAATTTTCCCCTCGACACCATCCAAATTCTTCCCCGGAAAAATCTCAAGATGCTTCGGCGAATCCGGCGGCCCCATCAAAATCAAATGCACCCTTACATCATTCCTCATCGCCCGCGACACAAACAAACTCTGAATAATAAACTGACACGCAATATCAATCCGCCCCGCCCTCATCAAATCATCCTTAATCAAATTCCCCGCCGTAACCCCCGTTTGTGAATAATAAACAAATTCTCTCATAAAGCAGTAACCCAATCAACAATTAAAAATCTACCTAATAAAAGATTCGTGCAAATTCGTGGCTAGAACCGAACTTGTCCCCAAAACTCCAACGCATCCTTCAATTCCAAATGCCCCTCAGAATAATTACCCAAACTCTCTCCTTCCATAACAGCGTCGACAGCTTGCCTCATCGCCGTTGCCCCGACCCTAGTTCCAGCCGGATGCCCATGAACCCCACCGCCAGCCTGCACAATAATATCATTCCCAAAATTCTTAATCAAATACGGAACATACCCCGGATAAATCCCACCGGAACAAACCGACATCACTGGCTTAATATCACCCCAATCCTGCGCCAACCGATGCTTCGTCTTCACAACCCGTTTCATTTCAATCTCATCATCAATCTCCCTAACCTCACGAACTCCACCCTTCATCTTCCCAATCCCCGTCCCAATATGCAAACTATCAACCCCAGCCAACCTCGCAAAATCCGCAACACACATCATCGACAATCCATGCTCCGGGTTCTCAGTAAACGCCCCATGCATCGCCCGATGCGCATGAATCCCCAACTTACAATTCTTCCTCAACGTCTCCAGCGATGCAAAACCCGCCGTAATAATATCATGCATCACAAACTTCCCGCCCAACTCAGCAACAACATCCGCCCGCCTCAACATCTCCATCGCCTCAGCCGTCACATTAATCAAATAACCCTTCTTCTCCCCCGTCTCCTCCTCCGCCCTGTCACACATCTCCAAAGTCTTCGCCGCCCTCTTATTAAACGGATTAAACTTCTGCGACGACAAATTCTCATCATCCTTAACCAAATCACAACCACCAACCCACGCATCATAAGCAACCCTTGCATGATCCTTCGTCCTCAACCCCAACTTCGGCTTAACAATCGTCCCAACCAATGGCCTCTTCTTCACCCCCAAAATCTTCCGATAACCTTCAATCCCAAACCGAGGCCCAGGAAATGACTTCAAAAGTTTAGAAGGAAACTTAATATCTTCCAACCTCAAACCCCTTACACACTTCATCCCAAAAACATTCCCAGCCACCGACGACAAAATATTAGAAACAGAATTCTCCTCAAACAAATCCTGTGGATATGCAATCTTCGCCCAATCCCCGCTAATAGCAAAAACCTTCGCCCCCAACTTATTCACATAAGCCTCACTACTCTTAATCGGCGTCCAAGTTCCAATCGAACTTTCCAACGCAACATTATTAACAGCCTCGTCAAAACTCATCCCAGCCGGCGTCACCCTAAACAAACAAATCAAATCATTTCTCGTCGGCTTATACGATTTGTCGATAAATGTAAATTTTTTATCCATGATTTTTAACACAATTTAATTCAATCCCATGAATCTTTTTTATCGTCTCGCCTCTAAATTTTTTTAAATCTTTAACATCTCTCGAAACACCATCCAATTTGTTCATCTGCCATCCAAAAACATAACACGCAGCAAAAATCGGATAATATTCTAACAAAACAGGAGTATTAATAATTCCAATAACTTTCAAAATTGCCCAAACAACAATACTTACCAATGCAACCCAAGCCAACCAATCCCAAACCGACCTCTTCACCATCTTTATCTCAATCCTTTAAACTTCTTAAATCTTCTCCAACTCAAATCCATCCCCAACATCCTTAACCTTCCATCCCAATTTCAGAATCTCGTCCCTCAACTTATCTGACTTAGCCCAATCCTTCCCATTACGAGCAACCTTCCGCTCATCAACCAACTTCATAACTTCCTCAGGAACAAAAACCTCCTCCCTCTCCAATAACTTCAACCCAAAAACCTCATCCATTTTTTTCACAGTCCCAACCTTCCCACTCACCTTCTCGTCCCTCAACATAGACCACAAAACAGCGACGGCACCCGGCATATCCAAATCATCATCAATTCTCGCCTCAAACTCATTCAAATATTTCTTATTAATTTTCCCATCATCTTCCAAACTCAAAACAATATTCCCCAATTTCCTAAACGAACTAACCGCCGATTCAATCGCCTCATCACTCCACGTCAATGGCTTCCGATAATGCGCTGTGTAACAAAAATATTTGTAAGCCAACGGACTAATCCCCTCCTTCTCCAAATCAGAAATCGTCTTAATTCCACCAGAACTCTTCGACATCTTCCCTCCCTTAATATTCAAAAACGCCCCATGCATCCAATACCGAACCCACGGCTTAACCCCAAACGCACTCTCCGACTGCGCAATCTCATTCACATGATGAACTGGCATATTATCCTCCCCCCCAGTATGAATATCAAACTGCTTCCCCAAATACTTCGACGCCATCGCCGAACATTCAATATGCCAACCCGGAAACCCAACTCCCCACGGCGATTCCCATTCCTGTTGCCTAACTCCCTTCTCCAAAGAAAATTTCCACAAAGCAAAATCAGTCTTATTTTTTTTCTCGCCCATCGAAACCCTCTTTCCTTCCTCTAAACTCTCCAGTCGAAGCCGAGCCAATTTCCCATAATCCGCAACCTTCGAACTATCAAAATAAATCCCATCCCCAGTCCTATAAGTAAACTCCTTCTTCTCAAGAACCTTAATTAAATCAATCTGCTCCTTAATATGCTCCGTCGCCCAACTCCACTTAAACGGCTCAATCAAATTCAATTTCTTAAAATCCTTCTCAAAAGCATCAAAATAAAAATGACTAATCTCCGTCGCTGACCTCCCCTCCTTCTTAGCCATCTTCTCAACCTTATCCTCCCCATCATCAGCATCCGACGTCAAATGCCCAACATCCGTCACATTAATCACATGCCGAACATCAAACCCATCATACATCAACACCCTCTTCAAAACATCCGCAAAAATATAACTCCTCAAATTCCCAATATGCTGATACCAATAAACCGTCGGCCCACAACTATACATCCCAGCATTGCTACCTTCAATCGGCACAAACTTCTCCTTTTTTCTAGATAAGGTATTATACAATTTTAACATACTCACCCTAAAAACTTCACACTTTTAACCCTTTTCTTTTCAACATCAAAATTAATCAACACTTGCGCCTTCTTCCCATATCCAGGATTAATCACAATAGTTCGTCCAATCTTATCCTTCCCTTTCCCCTCGTGAACATGCCCACCGACACAAACAATCGGCTTAAACTTCGTGCAAAAATTCCTCGCAATCGTCGATCCCAAATGCTTCCCATAAGCATAAGATTTCTTATCAATCACCTTATCCAACCTCGTCCCATTCGGAATATTATGACTAATAAAAAAAGTCGGCAACTTCTTATCCGCCCGACCACGATAAGCACCCTCTAATTTACCAACTATCTTATCATAAGCTTTTTTTAATGCTCCAATCTGCTCATTACTAAGCCCATCAATTTTCTTCTTCGCTTTATCTTCTCTTCTTTTAATCCTCGCCCTCAACCCCTCACTCGCACTCGACAATCCATACCCAACAAAATTAATCCCACCAAATTCACAATTATGCAACATGCAATTCCGAACATTTTTAGTCCCCTCAATCAACTTCGGATTAATCCCATCCCCAGCCCAAGAATCATAAAACCATTTAAGATAATTATAATGATTTTTATTTAAATTCTTAATCCTAGATTTCCCATAGCTCTGATCCCAATTCCCACCAACCATAAAAATTGGCTTTCCAAAAGAATCAAGATAACGCATAATCTTCGCCCCCTCATTTAAAGATGCCCTCTCATAAATTTCCAACTTCTTCCTACTCCCCAAAATCTCCGTCGCAAATTCTTCAAAATCTAAAGAAGTATCAGACTTGCCCATTTTTTTCAATTCCTTAAACCACTTCTTATAAATCGGCGCAATATCCCTGTCGTCACAAACATCACCAACCAAGATCATACAATCAAAATCCCTATCTTTAATCACAGGTTTCTGCCCATGTAAATCCCCAACAACCAATATCTTCATAACACCAAAACAAATCACCAATTAATAAATCCTATGGTAAAGTTGAACAAGTCAGGAGAAACCCTCATCTTTAACCGAAGGCGTATCCCTAGAAAACATAATTTTTGTATCTTTAGCGAAGCGTATCTCCAGGCAAAGCCGTTTCTGCACAATCGCCTCAGTGATTATGCCATAACCTCAACATCAAAAAAGTCTGTCGCATAAGCCTGTTCGTCCATCTTCACATCAATATGAAATCTTATTGTGCAAAGTGGCGCATTTTCAGAAATCATAAATCTAACAATGCCATAATAATTCTGCCCCGGCGCAATACTCATTTGATCAGCCCGTCCAGTTTTAATCCATGATTCAATATCTCTCTCGCTAATACCGCACTTCTGCCTAACATCCGGATCCGAAACAGTCACTTCATAACTAAACTTCCCAATATCAGCAGTCCCCTTCGCCAAATTCTTAATCCCAAACGCAACACCCCAATCCTCATTCTGCCCAATCTTCGCAATCTGGTTCGGCAGATAAACAACCGTCCTTTTATCCTCGACGAACAACTTGTTAATCTCATCCTTAACCTTGTCATTCATCTGCAAAATATTCGTCGTCGACCCACTAAAAATATTCTTAATCAAAACCAAACCAAGAATCAGCATCGACATCGCCAACACAATAATCACAATCGTCCCAATCGACAACTCAATCGCCCCACTCTTCCCTCTCATAATAAAACATCGTTTCACTTATTTATAAAAGTATTTATCTATCGTCAGCTTCATCAAGAATTAACTTCTCCTCAAATCCACCACGCCTTTCAAATTTTCTTTTCCGAACTTCTTCTAAATTCTTAATTCCATCAAATTCAAATTCAGCAAGAGCATTAACAACTTCCAAAATATCCGCCAACTCTTCAATGCAAGGTTCACTCAAAAATTCTTCAACTTCTTCCCTAAGCTTTTCTCTTAATTTTCTTTGATATTCATCGTTCCCCGCAACATGTGTTTCATAGTTCGCCCTACTCGCCTTAATAATTTCAGGAATCTTATCTCTAATTAACTTACCATATTTCATATGGGACGAGAGGGAATCGAACCCTCGACACCATGAGCTTCAGTCATGTGCTCTCCCACTGAGCTACCGTTATGGTCGCCCCAATCATTTTACATTGAAGCAATCCCCATGGAGCCCAGGTTGTCCAGAGACATCCTAATTTAAATCAGGAAGAAATGCTTTTAAGCTTTGTTGTTTATAGTTTGAAAAGCCAACATCCTTAGAAAACTTTAAAACAGATTCTCCGAGGATATAAACCCTAATAGGCTTTGTAATAACACCATCTTTTCTATTCCCTTGGCATTTAGGAAACCTAACACTACTTTTAATTCCAAAATATTTTTCCAAGCCAAAACAAATATCTTTAACAAATTTTTCACCCTCATTAATCAAATTTTCAGATTTCCAATGCTCAAAACGAATTTGTGGGAATCGCCTAGTCTTCTCGTGCATTATAGTTCCTTCGCAAGCAAAAAAATGTTTACAAAACTCCTTAAAACAATCAGAATCTTTTTTTATCCATTCCGGAATCCTAAAAGAAGAAAGAACTTTTTGCCCCGAAGGAACCCCAATTTTAAACAATATTCGTGCGATAGGAGCACAATTTACTCCGACATTAAAAGATTTAGAGTATAGATTCGTTTTGCATTCACGAATTTTACTTTCAATATTAAATAAAATCTTTATTCTATTCTGAAAAGAATTTAAATCGTCAAAATTCTTCGAAGTAAAATCAATTCTCCAAAAGGGTTTTCCCTGTAAATGACCATCAGCAATCAAATCTCCAACAATTCCAGCCAAAGCAGGCGAAGAGATTATAGGAAATAAATAACGATATTTTTCAAGATGTCTAATTCTATGTCCACGAGTTTTATATGTAGTTAAAAAATCTCTATACCTGAGTATTACCCCCATTTAATTTTTATACAACAAGAATATATATACTTTATGAAATCCAATAAGCCATCCAAACTCACTTTCGAAGCGAAAAGAAAATTTTTTCACGCTCTCGGATTCGGCTATGTAATAACATACTACATCGCCATGAAACTTTTCGGCAGCCAAATCGCAATCCTCCTCCTTCTCGCAACCCTAATCCTTTTTATCGCAATCGAATTCTTCCGTGTAATCGAACACAGAAAAATTCCAATCTTCCATTTTCTTTGGCGCCCAAAAGAAGAGAATACCCTCGGTGGTCAGGTCTATTACATCCTCGGCATTATCCTTGCACTATCGCTTTTCGAATTCCCAATCGCAATTACAGTAATCCTAATGACAATTTTCGGCGACATGGCGGCCGCAATTTTCGGAATCGCTTTCGGAAAACACTGGATAAAATCTCTCAACGAAACTGCGTGGGAAGGAATCATCGCAGAATTCACTATCGACATAATCATCGGTTATTTCATAATCGGAAGTTGGATAATTATAATCCCAATGGCAGCGATGGCAACTTTCGTCGAAACAGTCTTCCCCCACATCGATGACAATCTCGCAATCCCAGTCTTCGCCGGCTTCATCGGCCAAACTTTAAAATTATTGTTTCCATAAAATAAAAAGTCAGTAGGAAATAGGCCACGTTCTGTCAAACCTCGCAACTTAATGCGAACGATTTGTGCTAACATCTGACTAAGCTCACGAAATCGTGATTGCATCAACCAGGTTGCTCGTTCCACCCGCATCCGAAAATGCGACTCGTCTCTATACCAGAGCCACGCCTTCCAGCGCACAACTTTCATCGTTGGTTTTATTTCTAACTTCAACAACTAAATTGCCGAAGGATGTGCGGACCTTCCTCAGCCCCAGAAATCATTTCATTTCTTTTGCCTTTTAGACAAGGACCGACAGTTAGCTTCCCTACTGACATAAAATTAGAAAAAGACACTTTTTAAAATTATGGCTACTCTTCTTTCGTGTCCAGTCAACAGACATATGTCCCTAGGTCAATTATGATATAACCAGTCGTGA
>CAYXTT010000002.1:32459-57862 GCA_964468545.1 Candidatus Woesearchaeota archaeon | reverse complement strand
GTGATTGTTGGGGTTGTTTATTCGCTTGTGTTTAAGGCGGTTGGGGCTTGGGCGAAGAAAGCGGGAAAGAAAGCTGAGGATGATAAGACAAAGAGAGATAGGAAGATTATTGCGATTGAGGCGGCGTTGGCTAAAGATAGTCTTGGGAAATAATTTTGGTTTTGTGAAGTAGATTAGAAATAATGGCACGCGGACTAACGCAGGACTAACACGGATTTGTTTCGTATGTTTGTCATTTTAAAATAGCTACAATAGAAAGATTTTTATAGTGGAATTTTGTGTGAATTGTATTGAAAATTGAAACCGCGACATAAATTGAACATTGATTACTCACGACCTTTGGTTGTGTTGACTTCAGAGATGCGGTAAATGATTTGAACGAAACCCGGAATAAGTTAGAAATAACTTGTTTATCGACGGGATTTCGGTTATTTTTATAGTTGGAAGTTTTTGAGAGTTGGGTTTTCCGTGTGGAAAATCTCTCGAAATATGTGTTTGTTAGAAAGGTTGGTGTTAGATGAATAAGTTTGATACTTTTGTTTTGGGGTTGATAACTGGGGTGTTGATGATGATGATATTGGCGCTGGTTGTTCTTCCGCCAATAGTTGTGAACGCGGAATTCTTTGATGGGGGGTGATGTAAAGGCAATTCGGCTCGAGAAGACTGGGATGGATATTATTTTTGTCTTGCCCGATGAGCCGAATGAAACAAAGTGTCTTAGTTTGCGAGAGGTGCTTGACAAGAAGTTCGGTAAGAAGAATGGTGCGGGGAAGATGGCGTTTGAGGGGAGAGTAAAGGAACTCGTCGGGTGGTGGGAAAAGAAGAAGTGATGACTCTTGGGTTGTTCCTGAGGGTTGATTGTTGAAATCTTAGAAAGTGAAGTGTGAGATGGGAAATTAGTTGTCATTCTGGTGGTTGTGGTCGGGCTGGTTGGTTCAGCGTCGGCGGAGTTGCCGAAGGATGTGGCGGATGTCCACAATGGAAGGGATTTGGTTTTCGACGCCAACAGCGTGGGAGTAAGGGCTTCTGTTGGAGGTTCAGTTGGGGCGTTCGTCGTATCAGATGGCACGAAGATGTGGGGAGGTGGAGAGGGAATATATGGCGAACCAGTGTTCGATGTGTTTGGCGATATCACTCGTGGTTTTTCTCCGAAAGATGTGGTCGGCATCTCGGTGAATTATGTTGGGCCAGCGTCGGCTATGGTTGACATCGACCAAGACAGAGAGAACCGCGTCAACAATCGAGGATACTTCGACGGACCGCAGTTGAGGACGTTGAAGATTTTCTGGCGGCACACCGCGGAGAATTCCCTATATGAAGTTGGCGGTGGGCGGGACATGTTCCTTGGATTCGAACCGATGTTTATCGGCGACGAATACCAAGGTTCGATGCCCTTGATGTTGAGGTACTCGAGATACTTCGACAACGGGATATCTTTCCGGTACGCTCGCTATCGGGGCGCCGACAAGTTGTTTGATGTTCGGGCCTGTCTTCTTGACGGAGAGGGATGGAGGGGGATTGAAGATACATGGCTTGGTAAGTCTTATCCGAGTTACGGCGCGCAAGGACGAGTAAACATCAGTGAAATACTGGGGCTCCGGGGTTTCTATGGGGACCTGTCTCTGCTCGGTTCGTGGACAAACGCGGAGGGTGGAAGTCGTCCGGACGGGCTTGCGCATCCCGAATGGAAAGAACAACTTGGGCACACTCTTTATGGAGCGGAGTGGTCGCGGGAATTGTTTGGGTTGAAGTTCCTGACACGATTCACGATGGGTTCAATAGTCCGTGGTTCCAATGGTGCACACTACGACGAAGGGGTGCCTTATGAGAAGACGAATGGCTGGGTTTGGGAGAATCAGTTATCCGGCATTCGAATTGGGAGATATGATGGATTTACTCCATACTTTTCTCTTTCGAACGCGAAGATCAACGGTGCGCCGTATTGGGTGTGGAAGACGCTGAACACTACTTCTGAAAAGATGTGGAAGGTTGGCGCCACGTTCGACAAGCTCTTCGGGGTGAAGGGGTTGTGTCTGGTGGCAGATTATTTCCAAAAGGATTTGGAACGGGAAGGACGATTGGGACTGCCTTCGGAGTTGGGGCGGTCAGGTCGGGGTAGTGTATAGTTTCTAACGACGAGATGTGCCGATGGCTCTTGAAAATAAATATTGAGAGCCATCGGCTATGATTGGTGAAATGGGAATTTAAGAAAGGTTGGTGTGAGATGAATGAAAAAGGATTTTGGTGGCGGACGAGGGTGGTTGCAAAGGGGGTGCTGAATGTAGTAGTTATAGTAGTTTCGGCCGTGGTCAGCTGGGCGGTCGTTATTGGGATTATTGTAGGAATCATCTGGCTGATTCGTACGCTTTGATAGAGTTGCTGAACAGTATTGAAAGGAAGAAAGATGACTAGCAAAAATATAAAGGCAAGTGGGGCGGCTCAGGGAGAGAAGGGGGGTGGTTCGTGGAGAAAGTGGTTGGCGGCGCAGTGGTGGAGATGGTTGGCGGTTGTGTTGATACTGACGCTAATTTTCTTCATGATTATTGCTACGCTGTCTCTTTGGGGTTTGAGTAGCGATAAAGAAGAGAAGAAGTGCGTCGCCACAAAAGTCAGCGTCGGTGAAAGGTACATCATCGAGAAATGCGAGATTACTCGCGCTGGGACGAGAGTTCTTGTGAGTACCTATGCTCACAGCGACGTGGACGGCGGAGAGTTTCTGTTTTTCCTCACCGGCGTGAGCGAAGATTGCGCTGAGAAATTTAAAAAAGCGAAGGTTGGAGAGGACTACCTCATCTTCAACAGCGTCCGCGGAATTAAGAGTCGCGGGACGAGGGAGTGGAATGGGGAGGAGTATGTGGTGATGGAAACTTCGATGGCGTTTCGCCAGGAAAAAAGCGAGACGCGTCGGGTAGAGAGTAAACCTGAGGGAGCGATTGCGACGAACGAGTGATTGTTTGTTGCGCCCTACTCTTTCTTTTGAGAGTGGGGAGTCATCATATTTATATTAGTCCAAGGAGGAGGGGAGCAGAATGAACACCTATCTGTCAATACTTTTGATGGAAGGTCGTCTTAGTTTGCCGACTAATGCTCCCCTCCTTTTCGTAAAGTTTTTAAGGTTTGAAGTAGTTAGTTGTGTAATAATAAATACAATTAATCACTTCGAGCAATTTGCTCTTTGAACATAGACGACATTTAGTAATCCTCCAGAGATTGTGATATCAGTTTTCTTTGGAGTTGTAACTGTCGTTGATTAATTATATTCGGAAAGGAGGTAAAATACCTATTCGTCGTCGTGAATTCTTAAAAGAAGGCAGTGAGAAAGGAGGTGTGGGACGGATATATTGTGTGACTACTTTTCATTGCTCGTGACAGACGCCGTAAAGATTGGCGTCGCTTACTGGAATTAAAGGTAGTCGCGTAAATTCGAAAAGTGTGTTTAGACCCCGAAGAGGAATAGTGGGGAAGTGGATGTAGACGGTGGAGATCATTCAGAAGAGCGTGCGGTAAGACACGGCGATTCCTCCACTAGAAAGGTTCTATGTTTATCTACACAAAGGAGACAACGGGTAGACTAGCTTGTGTTGTGACGCCGTGGTAAAGCAAGGGTTGTTTGGCAATTGTTGCTGAATGCGTGGCGTCGTGGAAGCCCCATGGGAAGTAGACTCTCTTCCTTCTCTGCTCTCATTGGGGCTTCTTTTTTATTGTCATCTTCTGCTTCCTTTCTATCTTGGGCTTTCTATGGAGAGATGGCCCAAGATTTTTTCGTAAAGTTTTTAAAGTATATTGTATACAATGTGGTATGCTATATGAAAAGATTACTGCTTTTTTGAAGAAAGAGGGGGAACCATGTACACAGAAAGAAATTGTCGCGGTTTTGCCGGGAATTAATCGAGCGGTATTGCTTGGCTATCTTCGTTGTTTGGTTGACGTCGGTAAAATCAAATCTAAGGATAGTGGAAAAGCGAAGGTATATTTTTTGTAAGATGAATTTTTGTTAATTTATTTGGGCGGTATTGTGCACTATGTAGTATTCTATACATGGTTAATAAAAATTAATTTGTTGAGGGAATTTGTGCTGTAAAGTTAAGTTTATATATTTTGTAGATGTGGTTGGGCGATGGTGGTGGAATATGTTTTGTTTATTATTGGGATTTGTTTTTTGGTGAAGGGAGCCGACTGGATTGTTAATGGTGCTTCGTTAATGGCTCGGAGATTTGGTGTTTCGAATTTGATAATTGGATTGACTATTGTGGCGATTGGGACGAGTTTGCCTGAACTTACCGTCGGTATTTTTTCTGTGATAAAAGGAAATTCTGGAATTGTTTTTGGTAATATTATTGGGGCAAATATTGCTGATGTTCTTTTGGTTTTAGGAGTAACTGCTATAATTCGGAAAGTTGATGTCAAGACCGAGACCGTTTGGAAACAGATTCCTTTTGCGATTTTGGCTGCTTTTATTTTATTTTTATTTTCGAGTGAAACGATATTTGGACTTGAGAGGACGGAACTGACTTTTGTTGAGGGTTTTCTTTTTGTCGCCCTGCTGGTTTATTTTTTGTATTCTGTTGCGCAGATGAGCAAGCGCGAGAAAAAAAATGGGGAAGGTTCCTTGAATTTTGATTTAATTAGTAATATTTGGTCTATGGTGAATGTTGAAAAAAAAGTTAAGGGATTAAAGAACAGATTTAATCATTTTGATTGGAAAGTTTTCGGGAAATTTGTCGTCGGTGTTTTGATGATTTATTTTGGCGGGCGATGGGTCGTGTCTGGTGCTTCTTTTATTGCAATGCAGTTTGGATTGAGTTCTTTTTTGATTTCGGCAACTATCGTTTCTCTCGGGACGACGCTGCCAGAATTTGCTGTTTCAGTTTTTGCGACAATTCGAGGTAAGGTGGACATGGCTGTTGGGAATATTTTAGGGAGTACCGTCTTTAATATTTTTGGCGTTTTGGGTATATGCGCAATTGTCAAACCAATGGTGATTCCTAATTTTATTTATATAGATGTTGCAATAATGTTTTTCGCGTTGCTGCTGCTGTTTGTTTTTATGTTTACGGGGAAAAATCATTCTTTGAGGCGGAAGGATGGTGTTGTGTTTGTGCTATTTTATATTTTATATATTGTGTATTTGGTTTTTCGAGGTTAATTGAAAAAGTCGTTCAAACTTTTTTGCTTTTTTGATTCATTAAATATTTTTAATTTTTGAAGTCCTGCATCGATTCGTTTTTCTGAAAAGTCGTGGGCGAGTAATATTTTTTTTATTTTTTTTTCGTTGGGGTTTTTGAATTGGATATCTTTTACCGATGATGATTTATATTCGTGGAATTGCTTGAAAATTTCCTGCCAGTCGAAAATGAAGTCGAAATTTTTTTGGACTTGTTTGAAAATTTCTATTGGATATTTATGTTTCTGAACAATTTCCAATGCTTTTTTTTGTCCGAGTCTTTTTACTCCGCCGGGATTGTAATCTGTCCCGACGAGAATCGCAAGACATATTAATTGGTCTTTATCAATCTCGAGTTTATTGACAATATTTTGGAATTCGATTAATTCTGGTTTGACGTCGACATAGAGACCTGATGGGGTTTTTTTTCGGCGTGGCGACGTTAAATTTCTTACGAGATATGGAGTTCCGTATAATATGGCGTCGTAATCTTGTGATGCTGCTGCCCAGACTTTTCCTGTTTTGGCGAGTGTTGCGGCTTCCGCTTCACCTTCTGCTGGTGCTTGAATTATTGGTATACCTAATGCTTCTAATAAATCTTTTGATTGTTGAATTATTTCGTCTGTTATTCTTACAAATCTGGCTGAATATTTTCTCATTTCTTTTATGTCTTCTTTTTGTTTTGCTTCGGTATACCGTTCTTCGGCTATTTTTTTTGCTTCTTTTCTGGCTTCTATTTCTTTTTGTTTCAATTCTGGAGGTATTCCATCGAAGACATAAACTGGTTTGATTCCTTTTTGAAGTAAATTGATGTTTCGGTAAAATAAGCCAGAGAGGTGTGATGTGATATTATTGTCTTTGTCCATTAGTGGAGTGCCGTCGGGCTGACGGATTGTTGTAAGAAATTGGTAAAGTGTGTTGAATGCGTCGATTGCTATAATTTTTCCTTTTAGTTCTGAAATTTCGATTTCCTTTCGCGGGATAATTTCTGATATTTGGACGCCCATGTTATTTTAAGGATTAGAAGTTAATAATTATTTTGGTTATGGATTACTCCACCTATATCTGATGTATTCCCTGGCTATTAGTCTTGGTAGCGAATTTTCTCCTTCGGTGGGGATTGAAAATCTTTTTGCTATTTTTTCCGCCAACCTTCCCTCGTCTCGTCTTTGGTGTGATGATGTTTGTCCTCCGAATAATCCTGGCTGTATAGTGGGCGTGTCTAATTCATCCATGTCTAAAGCGAGAGCTGATATATTGCAAATTTCGTGAAGATATTTTGTAACTATTTTAAATTTATCGTTGTCAATGGGATGGAAAATTTTGTAAATGGCATTGCTTGCTGCTTGTTCTGGGCTAACGGCTAGCGTTGGTATTAGTCTTCCTGCATAGTTGTTGTAGGTTTCTATTGGTGGTCTTTCTACTCTTGGTAACTGAAAACAGAAAAAACGTTTTTGTCTAGGTGCCATTTTTATAAATTTGCTTGTTCATATAATATTTAAAGTTAATTGTATTTTATTTTTTATGGAATTTGAATTTGTGCCGGTGGATTTTGATTATTTTGATTTTGAAGGGCGGAATTATGTGCGGATGATTGGGCGAAACGAGAAGGGGCAAAAAGGTTGCGTTGTTGATTTTCATGATGCGAATTTTTATGTCGTATTGAAGAAGGGCGCGGACGTTAAGAAGATTGTTGAGAAAATTAAAGAGATTGAAGTTCGGCGGTCGGGGAGGGTGACGAAAGTTTTGCGGACTGAGGTTTTGGACAAGAAATTTTTGGGGAAGAATGTCAAGGCGGTTCGTATTTTTGTGACAAATTATAAGGATGCTCACGATGTCGCGTCGGAGATTGGGGATTTGGATGGGATTGACAAGAGAAGGGAATATGATATTCCGATGGTGACGAAATATATTAAAGAGAGTGGGGTTGAGCCGTTGAGGTGGTATACCGTCGAGGGGCAGGAAATAGAGGATGAAAATCAGTTGAGCGGTGTTGCAAATTTGAATGTTGATTTTTGTGTTTTGGCTAACAAAATTAAGCCGTCGAAGAATGATAAAGAATTTGTCCCGAAAATTTTGGCTTATGATATTGAAACCAATGATAGGGAAATTGGGAAGGGCGATGTTTTAATGGTGTCGTTTTTTGGTGATGGTATTAAGAAAGTTTTGACTTGGAAAAAATGTGGGAACGCGCCGAATTATGTTGAGTTTTGCGAGGACGAGGGGAAAATGATTGAGAGATTTGTTGAATGTGTTAATGATTATGCGCCGGATATTTTGACTGGTTATTTTTCGGATGGTTTTGATTTGCCTTATTTGAAAGCTGTGGCTGAGCGGAGTGGAATTGATTTTGGTTTGGGAGTTGATGGCAAAGGTCCGCTGTTTAGTCGGGGACGAATTCCGTCTGGTAAAATTTCCGGAATTGTTCATGTTGATTTGTATCGTTTTGTCGACGCTGTTTTTTCTCAATACTTGCAGAGCGAGACATTGAGTTTAAATGAAGTTGCGAAGGAATTGGTCGGCGAAGAGAAGGAAGATTTTGATTTTAGTAAATTAAGTAATATGAAAGATTTGGATTGGCGTGATTTGTTTTCTTATAATTTGCAGGACTCGGTTGTAACTTATAAATTAATGGAGAAAATTTGGCCTGATATTTTGGAGTTTAGTTTGATTGTGAAAGAGCCGTTGTTTGATGTGACGCGGGACCGGATGGCGACACATGTTGAGAATTATATTTTGCATAATCTTGATAGGTTTAACGAGATCGTTGAGAAGAGGCCGATGCATAATGAGATTGGTGAGAGGCGGGCGATGGGAAAGTATGAGGGTGCTTTTGTTTTTGAGCCTAAGCCGGGACTTTATGAGAATTTGGTTATGTTTGATTTTACGTCGATGTATGCGTCGGTCATTGTGAGTTATAATTTGTCGAAGGCGAGTTTAATTGAGCCACATAAAAAAGGAAATGATTTGATTGTTGAGTTTGAAAAGAAGAAATCTTTTTTTCCTGAGATGTTGGAGGATATTATAAAGAGAAGAAAAAAATACAAGAAAGAATTGGCGCAGAATCCGTCGGGGATATTAAAGGCGAGATCGAACGCTTACAAGTTGCTGGCGAATGCGGCTTATGGTTATCAGGGATTTTTTGGAGCGAGATATTATTGTCGTGAGGCGGCGGCGGCGACTGCAAGTTTTGCTAAAAAAAATATTTTGGGTGCTATTGACAAGATTAAAAAAGCTGGGTATACCATCGTATACTCGGATACTGATTCTATTGCGTTTTTGCAGGGGAGCAAAACCGAAAAAGATATCTTGAAATTTTTGAGTGAAATTAATGCTGGGTTGCCAGGAATTATGGAATTGGATTTGGAAAATTTTTATAAGAGGGGATTGTTTGTTTTGAAAAGGGGAGGCGTTGGTGGAGCGAAAAAGAAGTATGCTCTTGTCGACGAGAAGGGGAGGATTAAGATTCGTGGGTTTGAGACTGTGCGGCGGGATTGGTGTCGGTTGACTCGTGATTTGCAAAGTGATGTTTTGTCGAAGATTTTGGAGGATGGGGACGAGAAACGGGCGTTGAAAGTTTTAAAGAAAGTTGTTGAGGATTTGATGAAGCGGAAGGTTGGGTTGGATGAGTTGATGATTCGGACGCAGTTGAGGCGTGGACTTGGGGATTATGTTTCCGAGGGGCCGCATGTTGTCGCTGCAAAGAAGATGGAGGCGTTGGGCGTTCCGGTTTCGACTGGGATGTTGATTGAGTATTTTATTGGGGAGGGTTCGGGGAAGAGGATTGGGGATAGGGTTCATTTGGCTGGGGATAGGGTTGGGTATGATGTGGATTATTATTTGAAGAATCAGATTTTGCCGGCGGTCGAGAATATTTTTGAGGTTTTTGGGGTTGATGTTAAGAGTGTGGCTGAGGGGTCAGAACAGAAGAAGTTGTTTTAATGTGGACTTTAATTCCATAATTATTTAAAATAGATTTCTATTCAAAATGTTATGAAGAAAAAATTTAGAATATCTTATTTATTAATTGGAATTTTGTTTTTACTTTTAATGTCTTCATTTGTTTATTTTTCGATTAAGATTCGTGATATTAAGAACTCTGTTATTGAGACGAATTCTTTGATGAATCAAAATTTTAACTCGATTAATAATAACATTAATTCTATAAATTCGGATATTGATAAAATTAATTCTGATATTAATCATCTTGATATTTCCGTTTTGGAGACTCGGGAGGATTTTGAAGAACAGATTAGTAAAATTAAAGCGAAAACTTCTGCTGATTTTTCTGGGATTATTAAGTATTCTATCGAGGCTGTTGTTTCGATTCAGACGAATGTTGCGCAAGGAAGTGGGTTTTTGATTACGAGCGACGGTTATATCGTGACAAATGCTCATGTTTTGGAAGGTGTAAAATATGCCACTGCTATTACTGCCAATCAAGACGAATATTCCATGTTACTTGTTGGTTATAGTTCGACATTGGATTTGGCTTTGTTGAAGATTGAAGATGAGAATTGGGATTATTTAAAATTTGCGGACTCTGGTGATGTTGATTTGGGGGACAAGGTTATTGCGATTGGGAATCCTTATGGATTATCTTTTTCTGTTACCGAGGGGATTATTTCCGCCGTTGGACGAACGATAGGTGATTTTGGCGGGAAGTATATTCAGACTGATACTGCGATTAATGCAGGGAACTCAGGTGGTCCTTTGATTGATGTTAATGGTGAAGTTGTTGGGGTTAATAATTTGAAAATTGATGCCGATAATATTGGGTTTGCTTTGGAGAGCAATTATGTTGCTGATGAGATTAATGTGATTGCGCTGGAGAAATTGGGATATGAATTGATTTAGGAAATGATATAAAGCTTGTTTTGAATGTTTTTTTATGGATATTAAGAAGAATTATTCTGAGTATCTAAGAGAGAAGTTTCCGCCTAAGGTGAAGTTTGTCGAGAGGATGGAGGCGTTGATTGGGAGGGATGATGCGAAGAAGTTTTTTGAGATTTGTTATACGCCGACGCCGAATTCTATTAGGTGTAATACTTTGAAGATTTCGGTTGAGGATTTGAAAGGTCGGTTGAAGAGTTATGGGTGGAAGGTGCGACAACCGTTTGCTGAGTTTCCTGAGGTTATGATTGTTGATTCGAAGTTGGGACCAGGCGAGTTGGGGAATTTGAAGGAGCATTTGCTTGGGTATTATTATGTGCAGGAGATTTCGTCGATGCTGCCGATATTTGTGTTGAAGCCCGTCTCTGGTGATTTTGTTTTGGACTTGTGCGCGTCGCCCGGCTCGAAAACTACGCAGGCTGCGGCGATGATGGAAAATTCTGGGACGATAATTGCGAATGAGATTTCGATGGGGCGGGTTGCGATTTTGAATTTTAATTTGGAGAGGTGCGGTGTTATGAATGCGATTGTGACGAGGAAGGAAGGGGTTGCTTTGTGTGAGAAGTTTTTGAAGAAGTCGAAGTTTCGGTTTGATAAGATTTTGGTTGATGCGCCTTGCTCGGGCGAGGGAACTTTGAGGAAATCACCGAAGACGTTTGAGATGTGGAATTTGAATATGATTAAGAAAATGGCTGGGGTTCAAAAGAGGTTGGCTTCGGCGGCTTTGAAATTGTTGAAGGTTGGTGGGACGATGATTTATTCGACTTGTACTTTGGCACCGGAAGAAGATGAGGGTATTGTTGATTATCTTGTTAAAAATTTTGATGTTGTCGTCGAGCACCCAACTAGTGTACCCCTAGTGGTCGGTCTTCCAGGGTCGACCTCTGACGGGGCAAAAATTGAGTTGCCTCTTAAATTTAGATGTGGGGTTACTGTTTTTGGCGATATGATTTTTGATGAGAGTGTGAGAAATTGTTTGAGGTTATATCCGCAAGACAATAATACGGATGGGTTTTTTGTTGCTAAATTGAGGAAGGTTGGAGATGGGGAAATAGGGGGTAGGAAGTAGATGGTAGGAAGTAGGGAGGAGTTGAGATGAAGCCTAAATATGTTTATCATGGTAGCCCGAATGGTAATATAAAAATTTTTGAACCGAGAAATCCTAATGACGTTGGGAGGAGCAAGCATAATCTTCATAAGGGTGTTTATGCGACTAAGTTAAAAAAATGGGCAATGATTCTTGGAATTCTGGCTGGCAAAGGGATTAAGTGTTCAAGAATAAATATTGAATCAAAGAGGATTGAAGGTATTATTTTTGGAGGCAAGTCGACGCAAAAATATTTTTATGTTTATACTTTTGATTCCGATAAGTTTAGAAATATTCCTGTCAATAGTCATCAATATATTTGTCGAGAAGAAATTAAGCCATTGAAAGTTGAGAAGTTTTTAGTTAAAGATTATTTAAAGTGGATTAGATATGCTAACGATAGAGAAATAAAGAATTTGAGAAATATGGTTGGTGATAAAAAAATGAAGGAGATTTTGGGATGAAGATACAGATTTTGGATAAGACGAAGAAGCGGAAGTTTTTGGCGGGGTTGGAGGAGTTTGGGTTAGTGAAGGTTCCGGAGATGTTGGTGCGAGTTGGGATGGAGAGGATTCGGGCGTTTTCGGGAGATTTGTCGAGGGAGGAGGTGATGGAGATTTGGAGGTTGGCGCCGATTGAGGGGATTGGGTTGTATGTTGGGAAGGAATTTTTGAAGAAGAGTGGGGAACGTGAAGTTAGGTTGAGTATCGACGGGATGCATATTTGGAAAGAGCAGTTAATGAAGAGGATTTTTGTTTTGTCGAGGGAGCAGGAGAAAAGTTGGTTTGAGGGGAAAGATATTATGCTCGGGGATGATAAAATTGATGATGGTTTTGTTTTGGTGAAATCGGCGGATGGAAAGGATTTTGTTGGGATGGGGAAGGTAGGTGGCAGGGATAAGGTGTTGGGTGTTAAGATTTTGTTTGGATATTTGCCGAAGGAGAGACGGAGAAAAATTGGCGTTGTATAGGAAAGAATAAATATGTTGAGTTTGTTGAATTTTTATGGGAATTAAGGAATCGTTGAGAAATTATTTTATGAGAGTTTCTGGAGCGGAATTGGAGATTGCGGAAGCTGAAGCGAAAGAAGAAAATGCGAGGAGAGATTTGATAAGGGTGATTGAAGAAGCTGGTGCGGTTCGCGAGGCAAGAATGGATTATTTGGCGGTTGTTCTTACGGGAAAATGTTCTCCTTTGGATGAAGGGGGATTGGAAAGGTTAGGAATAAATGATGCTTTGATTAGAGTTGGGAGGGAGAGATTTGGCGAGGTTAAAAAACTTGGTGAGAAGATTGAAAAATTGAGAGGGAAATATTTTAGTTACGTCGCTGAAAGCGTTTGCGAGACGGAAGGAGTTAGGAAAGTTCCTGTTATGGTTTATAGCGACGGGCATATTGTTTATACAAATAGGAAATTTGAGAGGAGAGTTCCTTCTAATTATTTATTTGGAGTTTCTTTGAAAGAAAATGAGGAACTTGGCGTTGCGTTGCGTAAAGGGAAAGGTTTTGAAATTGAAAGTGAAAAAGGGAAATTGGTTTTTGTTCCTCGAGAAAAAAAGGCAGGCGATATTAATGTGGCTTATTTTTTGCCGGAGGAAAGTAGATTGAGAGGGAGAGTTGATGCGTTTAAAAAAAAGAGTGAGCAAGTTGCTAGAAAAGTTTATGAAAAATTAAAGGGACGCGAGATCGAATTGGCGTGATGAAAAAATCTGAGATTGAAAGCTATGTGAAGGCGGGCGAGATTGCGAAGGAAGTTAAGAAGTTTGCGCGGGGGATGATTAAGCCGGGCGTGAAGTTGATTAATATTGCCGACGCTGTTGATGCGAAAATTGTCGAACTTGGTGGTGAGGCGGCGTTTCCTGTGAATTTAAGTTTGAATGAAGTTGCGGCGCATTATACTCCGGCGCCTGGGGACGAGAAAATTGCTGAGGGAATTTTGAAAGTTGATATTGGAGTTTGCGTTGATGGGTTTATTGCGGATACAGCGTTTAGTGTTGACTTGACTGAGAATGGGAAGTTTAAAGAAATGATGGAGTTGAACGAGAAGATTTTGGAGGAAATTAGTAAGGTTGTCAAATCGGGGATGGAGGTTCGCGAGGTTGGAAATGCTGCACAAGATGTGCTTGAAGAATTTAATTCTTCGAGAGAAGTGAGAAGTCAGAAGTCAGAAGTCAGAAAAAAATATTCAATTATTAAGAGTTTGTCGGGACATGAGTTGGGGCGGAATAATATTCATGCGGGGTTGACATTTTCGAACTATAGGAATGAAAATCGGCGGGTGGTTGAGGATATGGCGTTTGCGATTGAGCCATTTGTGACGACGGGCATTGGTGATATTTATGAAGGACCGACTGGTGGGATTTATGTTTTGCAGAGCGAGGAAAATGTTCGGGATAGGGACTCGAGGGAGGTTTTGAAATTTATTAGGGAGAAATTTGTCGGGCGTCCGTTTTGCCTTCGCTGGATAGCGAAGGCAAGCTCGTCGCTTGTCGCTGGTATCTTGTCGGTTGTGAAGTTGAAATTTATATTGGGCGAGATGGTGAAGTCTGGGATTTTGCATGAGTATCCGATGCTGATTGAGAAGAGTCGGGCGCCGGTTAGCCAGTTTGAAAATACTTTTGTTGTTAGTGATGGGAAGGTTTTGGGGACGACGGGGGATGGGAAAGTTTGATTGGTGGTGAAAATTAATTAAAGAAAGAACACGGACGGGCACGGATTACATAGATTAACACGGATTTTTGTTTGGTAAAAATTAAAGGGTTCTAAAGTGGGAGGAATGTAAAAATTAAATTTTTATCCGGCGTAGGTGGCGCCGTCGGAGAGCGCGGCTTTTGCTGACTTGAGATATTTTGATTCGACTTGCTTGTAGCGTTGCTGGTCATTTTTTGTGACGGACGGCTGAACTTTTTCCATTGCTTGTTCAAAATGTTTTTTTGTGATTTTTTTTGTGTCAATGTCTTCGCGGAGTGCAAGCATTGCGGCTTCACGGCATAGCGATTCGATGTCGGCGCCGGTGTATCCGTCGGTTTCTTCTGCGAGTTTATTAATGTCTACTGATTTATCGAGGGGCATATTTTTTGTGTGGATTTTCAGGATTTGAACTCTTCCGACTTTTTCCGGGACCGGGACATAAACAATTCTGTCGAATCTTCCGGGCCGCATTAAGGCTGGGTCGAGGATGTCTGGTCGATTTGTTGCGCCGATGACGATTACATTTATTAGGTCTTCGATTCCGTCCATTTCTGCCAACAATTGATTAAGAACATTTTCCGTGACTCTTGAACCACTTGCGTATGCTTCGCCTCGTTTGCCAGCAAGAGAGTCAATTTCGTCAAAGAAGATTACGCAGGGCGAAACTTGTCGTGCTCGTTCGAAAATTTTTCTGACGCCTTCTTCGGATTTACCAACCCACATACTTAGTAGACTTGGACCTTTGATTTGGATGAAGTTTGCTTCGGATTCGTTGGCGACGGCTTTTGCCAGTAGTGTTTTTCCGGTTCCGGGCGGACCATAGAGAAGGACTCCTTTTGGCGGCCTGATTCCCATTCGTGTAAATGAATCCGGAAATTTAAGCGGCCATTCGACTGCCTCTTTCAAATCTCGTTTTACATTTTCAATTCCGCCGATGTCATTCCATCTTGTCGTCGGTGTTTCAACTAAAACTTCTCGCATCGCTGATGGTCGAACAATCTTTAATGCTTCATCAAAATCTTTTTGTGAAACTCTTAATTCGTTTAATGTTTCTTGCGGGATTTCCTTGTCTTCTTCGAGATTGAATTTGTGAATGTTCCTCCGGAGAACTGTCATCGCAGCTTCTTTTGCGAGGGAATTTATGTCGGCGCCGACGAAACCGTGAGTTTTTCTTGCGAGTTCTTCGAGTTTTACAGATTTTGTTAGTGGCATTCCTCGTGTGTGAATTTTTAAAATTGATAATCTACCTTCTTTATCTGGGACGGAGATTTCAACTTCTCGGTCAAATCGGCCTGGTCGTCTTAGTGCTGGGTCGATTGAATTTGGGCGGTTTGTTGCGCCGATGACGACAACTTTTCCTCGAGATTTTAATCCGTCCATCATCGTTAATAGTTGTGAGACAACTCTCCGTTCAACTTCACCACCGGTATCTTCTCGTTTTGGAGCGAGTGAATCTATCTCGTCGATAAAAATAATTGCGGGTGCGTTTTTTTCTGCCTCGTCGAAGATTTCCCGAATTTTCTTTTCTGATTCTCCGTAGAATTTTGACATAATTTCTGGACCATTTAATAAAATAAAGTGTGCCTCAGATTCGTTGGCGACGGCTTTTGCCAGTAGTGTTTTTCCGGTTCCGGGCGGACCATAGAGAAGGACTCCTTTTGGCGGTTCGATTCCAAGACGTGAGAAAATTTCGGGACGCTTCAATGGGAGCTCAACCATTTCTCTAACTTTTTTGACTTCATCTGTTAGTCCGCCGATGTCTTCGTAGGTTATTTGCGGAATTGATTCTTCTGAAATTTCGACGGCTTTTGGACTTAAAGTTATTTCTGTGTTTTCCGTGATTATTACTGGCTGATTTGGATTGGTCGAAATTATTGCGAATCTTATTTGCGTTAGTCCGCCTGGCATGCCACCGAATCCCATTTGCCCAAAAAAGTCGCCAAATATATCTCCAAATTCTTCGGACATTATATCTTTTCTTTGTTGGGCTCCACCCATGACAACTATGTCTCCTTTTGTAACTGGTTTACCAAGAAGTCCTCGTTTGAAATTGTCCGGGTCGCCTTGGACCATAATTCCTTTTTGAGCGGGTGCGATTGTAATTTTTTTTGCCTCTTTAATTTCTTTTTTTCTGATTTCAACTTGTTCTCCAATTCCCGTCTTAGAATTTTTTCGTGCAATTCCATCCATTCGAATTATATCTTCGCCTCTGTCTGCCGGGTATGCTATATCGACGATTGAGTGTGTTTCTCTGTCGCCCTTGATAGATATAATATCTCCTCTCTCTAAATCAAGTTTTCGCATTAGGATTGGGTCAATTCTCACGATTCCTTTGTATGCATCGTCTTGAAGTGCTTCGACTACTCTTAATTTAATTATTTCGTTTAATTCTTTTTTCTTTACCATTTGAAATTTAGGGAAAGTTTTCCGACATCCTCCATACACATATTTACCATTTCGTTCATTTGTTTTTCTTGTTCGTTCATGAAGTCAATTATTTCTCTTGGAATTGAAACAGCGTATGAATTCCCTATGTATCTTAATTTGACTTTGAAGTTTTTTTTCCTTAGAGTTTGAAAGTCCCCGAATTCTTTTAAATCTTCCGGATGAATAATTTGATTTTTACATTTTTCGCATTTTATTGCTCTGAGATGAAATCCATTCTTATATATAGTCGCTGGCTCCATTTTTTTACTGCAATGTTTGCAAAGGATTGTGTTTTCGAATATATCTGTCATGTGTATATTTGTTGTATATACTTTATAAATTTTTGGTTTGGGAAGAATTATAAATGGATTTTGGTTGGTTGGCATATGAGTAGAATGTTTAATGGATTGAGGAAATTTTGGAAATTTTTGCATGAGGATAGTTGGTCGTCGTTTGTTGTGACTTTGATTTTGGCGATTATTATTATTAAGTTTATTTTTTTCCCGAGTTTGTCTTACTTAACTGGGACGCCGTTGCCATTGGTGATTGTTGAGAGTTGTTCGATGCATCATTATGAAAATGGGTTTGAAAAAATTTTTGATACAAGCGATGTTTATGGCGAGAAAAACATTTCTTTGAGTGATAGTATTGATTGGATTTTTCAGAATGGGTTTAATAAGGGTGATGTGATTTTTGTCGTCGGGGTCAAGGATATTAAAGTTGGGGATGTGATTATTTTTAACGGGGGAACTAATTATCCAATAATTCACAGGGTAGTTGAAGTCGGGAATAGTTATGCGACGAAGGGGGATAATTATATGACTAATTCAAAGCAATTAAGTTCTGAGAAGGTTATAAATAAAAATCAAGTTGTTGGGAAAGCATTATTTCGAGTGCCGTTTATTGGGTGGATTAAGTTGATTTTTTTTGAGTTCGGGCGGGATGCTCAGTCGAGGGGATTTTGCAGATAATTTTAAATAGAAGTTAGATTTAATAATAGATGGAATTTTGTCCGAAATGTGGGGCGCTTCTTATGATGAAGAAATCGCGGGCTGGTTGTCCTCGATGTAATTATGTTGCGAAAGGGAAAGTTGATATGGAGATGGTTGAAGAAGTTCATGAAGCGGTGCCTGTTGCTGTTGTCGACGAGAAAGAAGGAAATGTTAATCCGATTACTGATTGGACTTGTCGGAAGTGTGGTTGTAAGCGAGCGTATTTTTGGATTCGACAGATGAGGGCTGGGGATGAGGCGGAATCGAAATTTTATCAATGTGTGAAGTGCAAGAATACTGTTCGGGTTGATAATTAAAGGATTTAGGTAGTTTTTTAAATTGGTTTTTTATTTGTTTGTTGTGGCTCCGTAGCTCAGCCTGGTTAGAGCACCAGACTCTTAATCTGGGTGTCGCGGGTTCAAATCCCGTCGGGGCCATGTTGGATTTGAAACACAGGGTTCACATAGTAGGTGATCAAAATCCCGGTGGGACCATGTTAATTTTAGAATTTAGAATTAATCGACGGTTTTTCGGATTGCCTCAATGTGGTCGGCGACTTCGGTTCCTTTTTTTGTGAGTTTGATTATTTTTATTCGGCCTTTTTTCTCGAAGCTGACGAGTCCGAGTTTTTCGAGAATTTGCAGAATTTTTACGGCGTGTGAATATGTGCAGTCGACTTCTTTTGCGAGTTGTGAGCCGTATTTTGCGCGGGATACTTTTTTTAGTGCTATCAGCATCATGGCTGGTTTTCTTCTGAAAAATAAGTCGAAGTTGTCTCCCATTGTGTTTTTGGAACTATATGTTCCGATGTATATATTGAAGTGCTGATTTGCTTATAAGTCTTTCTCTGAGAATTCGTCCATGTTGAGTAGATACATAATTTGAGAGAGGTGACAGGAAATTTTGGAGTGGTGACTGATGTTTTTATTCAAAAGATTTAAAAATGATAATTATAGAGTAGCAATATGGCGAGTGAAGAAACTTATAGGTTGAATCAATTTGCGAGAAGACACGGCTATGATAATTATTATAAATATCAAGTTGTGAGGAAAATTCTATCTGGAAGTATGACAAAAGAGGAAGTGTCGCAACAGAAATTTGAAAATGAGGTAGGACAGTTGAGTTGTGTTTCTCTCGGTGAAATAGGAATGGTTAGAGATTTTGTTCCAGGTGTTGATTTAGGGAAAGCTATTAGAACCCTAGAGGGGATGCATCATTTAGAGAAGGGGCGTCATCGTCCCGGGAAGGTATATGCTGATGTTCTTCGTGATGTGTATTATAAAGGAAAAACGTCTAATGAAATTGGAAAGAGGTTGGATATTTCTGGGGCACGAGTGAGACAATTGAGGGATGAGGGATTGGAATATCTACGTCATATTTTAGATGGTGAAAATTTTAGGTAAATTTAAATATCCCTCGGTGTTTTTGTTTTAATGATTGATATTAAGTTGATTCGGGAAAGTCCGAAGTTGGTAAGGGAGAATACTGAAAGTCGTGGCTATGATGGGAAAGTTGTCGACGACATTTTAAGGATTGACTTGGAGTGGAGAAAATTGAAAAGTGAAGATGATAAATTAAGGGGAGACAAGAATAGAATTTCTGAAAAGATAAATATTGCTAAAAAAAGTGGAGACAAATCTATTAAAGATATTTTGGAAAAAGCTAAAGATGTAGGTAATCAATTGAAAGAGAATCAAGAAAAAGAAAAAACACTTGAAGATGAAAGAACAAATCTGCTTTTACAGGTGCCTAATATTTTGAGAGACAATGTTCCAAAGGGGAAAGACGAAAATGATAATAAGGAGTTGAAGAAATGGGGGGATAAGCCGAAAATTTCCAATCCTATGTCTCATGTTGAGATTGGTGAGGATTTGGGAATCTTGGATATTAAAACAGCGACGAAAATAACTGGTTCGGGGTTTTATATTTTGAAAGGTGATGGGGCAAGATTACAAAGAGCGTTGATACAATTTATGCTTGACTTTCAGGGTAAGAGTGGTAGGATGGAGATTCAGACGCCTGTTCTTGCAAATTCTGATACTGCACGTGGAACTGCTCATTTGCCTAAGTTTGAGAATGATATGTATAAAACGAGAGAAGGTTTTTATTTGATTCCTACTGCGGAAATGACTTTGACAAATTTATATCGTGGAGATACACTTGACGAAAAAGATTTACCGAAGAGATTTTTTGGACATACTCTTTGTTTTAGGACAGAAGCAGGAAGACATGGTTCCGAAACGCCAGGGATTTTTAGATTACATCAATTTGATAAAGTTGAAATGGTAACTTTGTGTACGCCAGAGCAAGACAAAGAAGAATTTAATCTTATGATGAAAAATGCTGAGGGGATTTTGCAGGCGTTGGAAATTCCTTATAGAGTTGTTGTTTTATGTTCTGGGGATAGTGGATTTAAGGAAGCGGTTACTTATGATATTGAAACATGGTCGCCTTATTTGAAAAAATATATGGAGACGTCGTCGGTTTCGAGTTTGGGAGACTTTCAAGCAAGGAGAATGAATACGAGATTTGCCTCTAAAAAAACTGGGAAGTTAGAATTTGCTTATACACTGAATGGTTCTGGTTTAGCGGTACCAAGGTTGTTGATTGCAATTATGGAAAACTATCAAGAGAAAGATGGGTCGATTAGAGTTCCGAAAGTTTTGTGGAGTTATATGGGCGGGGTTAAGAGGATTTCGCCGGGGGATTAGAAGTTAGGGATTAGGATTTTGTTTCGTTATTAATTGGTGTGATTCTGTTTGTGGAGTTCTGAAGTATTTTAATTTATGTCTATGAGTTGGTAAGAATTAAATTAGTTACTTTTTTACCTCTTGCCTGATCGAACTCTGAAAGAGTGAGGCACGGGTGGAGCAAAAAGCGACCTCGTGAGTTTTAATTTTTCTTTCAGGGTGGGGGAAGAGATGGAAGCGACGACTATTAACCTTTGTTAGAAAAAGTGCGAAGCATTTTTTAAGTTTTGTTTTGGTTGATTAAGCGAAGTTTTTTCCTTTTTCCGAAGGAAAAAGTTATCTGTTGCGAAGTAACCGCGGGTAATCTCTCGTTATCTTGGGTGGGGAAGAAAGAAAAATTAAAATTTATTTGGGTAAACCAAAAATTATATAAATGCTAATTTTCTTGCTTTGTTATATACCCCTAGGATTGCTTTTCAGCAAACCTGGGTTTTATATCTAAAATTTTATTAAGATTGTTTTCTATTAAGGTTTATGGATAAAGAAAAAGCAGTTCGGCAATTGAAAGAGATTGAGAGATTGGTTGAGGATTTTGGCGAGAGTCCGAGGTTGGCGGCTGAGGGGTGGGGTGAGAATTGGCAAACTTTGATTGCGATTATTTTGTCGGCGCAGACTCGGGATAGTAAGACCGTCGCTGTTTGTAAGAAATTGTTTGAGAAATATTTGAAGGTTGAGGATTTGGCAATGGCTAATTTGAGTGAAATTGAAAAAGATATTGGGTCGATTAATTTTTATCGGACGAAGGCGAGGAATATTAGAGAAGTTGCGAGGTTGATTTCTGAAAATGGAATTGGTGACAGCGTCGAGGATTTGATTAAGTTGCCTGGGGTTGGGCGGAAGACGGCGAATGTTTATTTGGTTGCGGTTCGTGGGGTGGCGGCGATTGGAGTTGATACGCATGTTGGTAGGATTTCGCGGAAGTTGGGATGGACGGAAAATACGGAGCCATATAAAGTTGAGAAGGATTTGGAGAATCTTTTTCCAGGGGAATATTGGAATTCGATTAATTGGATTTTAGTTAGTTTTGGGCAGACGATTGGGAGATCGAGGAAGAAAGAGGATGAAGTTTTGAGGAAGATTAAATTATTAGCCACAGACAAACATGGAATTTAGATTAAATTATTTTTGTATAAATTTTAACATTTCTTGTGAATAGTTTTGTGTTTGAGGAAGAGTAGATGAAGTACTTGGCAAACTTTTATAAATTGGGTTTTTTATGTTGATATATGGCGAATGATGTTTCGATGCCGGCTGGGTTCGGCGGGTTGATGCGGTACAAGGAAGAATACGATTCTAAATTAAAATTCGGACCGGGCGTTGTGGTTGGGATGATTATTGCTGTGATTGTTTTGGTTGTCGGGTTGCGAATTTTATTTACTTAAAATGTTTGGTGGAATTAGTCCGTCGAAGATGCAGGGGATGATGAAGAAGATGGGAATTTCGCAGGTTAATCTGCCAGTTAGGAAAGTTATTTTTGAAATGGACGAGGGGAATTTAGTGATTGAGGAACCGAGCGTTACGAAGGTTTCGATGCAGGGGCAGGTTTCGTATCAGGTTGTTGGCGACGCTGTTGAGGAAAGTGATGAGAGTTTTAGTGAGGATGATGTTGCGATGGTGATGGAGAAGACGGGGAAACCTATTGAAGAAGTTAAGGAAATGTTGGAGAAGGTTGGCGGGGATATTGCTGAGGCGATTGTTAATTTAGGTGTTAGCGATTAGGCGTTAGGTATTAGTATTTGTTGCGCGGTTCGTCCGTGCTTGAGAATTTTTGTTGAAGTGAATGTAATAATTTTTATATAGTCTTTGCTGAGTTTTGTTTGATGGATTGGGACGAGGATTTGATTAATGCGAAGTATCATTTGGCTGTGGTCGAGCGGATGATGAAGAGTTATGATGAAATTGGAGATAAGAGATTTTTGGTTGGGATTATTCATGAGGTGGCGAGGTCGGTTTCGTTTTTGATTCGGGCGTTTATGAAGAGGGAAAATTCTCGAGGGGGCTGGAAAAATGTTTTGTCGAAATATGTTGATGACATGACTTGTGAGAATTTGTTCAAAATTTTGGAAATTCAAAAGGCGCAGAAAAATTCGTTGATTGAATATGCACGGAGGGATAAAATTATTTTGTTAGTTGATGGGAAATATAAAATTTTGACGGTCAATAGAATTAAAGAACTTGTGAAATCAGTTGGCGATGGTGTAAAGATATTCGGGAAAAGTATTCGACAAGTATAAAAAGGTGGATGACGTTGTGGTTTTTGCTTAGGTGCGTTATGGTTGAAGAGATTATTAAAGAGAAAACTAGCGCTGACCATCTTATGTATGTCAGCTTGAAATATACTAAAACTTGCGACGTGATTCTAAATTTGTTGGCGCGGTGGAAAAGCTTGATTGAATTATGTTTTGATGCGCTTTTGAAGAGTTTGGTTGAGAAAGGGAAAATTCCTGCGATGTCGACGAATCCTAAACAAAAAATTGAATTTATGAAAAAATATTTCAAAAAGAATTCTGTTGTTCAGGAAGTTATTCCGTTGTATGTTTTTTTTAAGAGGGTGCCGGATTTGAAAAAAACAAGAGAGGGTGAGTTTAGAAAGAATGTGAATTTGAAAGTATTTGAGGTGGCGAAGGTGACGGAGATTAATATGGACAAGTTGGGGGAATATTATAAAATTGTTGACAGGTTTGTGAGTGAAGTTAGAGACATTCTATCTAAATAAATTTATAAAGCAATTTTTTCTGATAGTTGTGCGTTTGTTGAGATGATATTTGAGGGTTGAATCTTTTCGAATAAACTCTGAAATCAGAAATGGCGAGAATAATTACTATAAATTCAGGTAAGGGTGGAGTTGGGAAGACTACTACTGCGATAAATTTGGGGGCTTCTTTAAATAAATTGGGGAAAGAAGTCATAATTGTCGATGCTAATTTGAATACGCCGAACATTGGATTGCAGTTAGGTGCGCCGATTGTTCCGATAACATTGAATCATGTTTTGAAGGGAAAAGCGAATATTGAAGATGCGGTTTACGAGCATTCATCTGGAACTAAAATTGTCCCATCGAGTTTGTCCGTTAAGGAACTGACGAAATTTAATACTAAAAAAATTCCCGATGCTGTCAAGAAGCTGGGGGAGATTTGTGATTATGTAATTATTGATTCTGCTGCTGGGTTTGGGGATGAGGTTATTGTCGTGCTTGAAGCGGCCAATGAAATTATTATTGTTACGAATCCTGAAATGCCGGCGGTGACTGACGCGTTGAAAGCTATCAAGGTTGCGCGAGGAATGGGAAAGGAAGTTAATGGTGTTATTGTAACGCGGCACAACAATGCGAGTTATGAAATGCCGTTGAGTTCTATTAGGTCGATGTTAGAGACGCAGATTATTGGTGTGATTCCCGAGGATAAATCAGTTAAAGAAGCCTTGAATTTGCGCGACGCTGTTTGTCATACTCATCCGAGAAGTAAAGTTTCTAAAAAATATCTTGAGATTGCTCGAAAGATTTCGGGAGAAAAAATTGTCGAGAGAAAGAGTTTCTTGAGCAAATTACTGGGGATGTAATACTTTAATATTAAAATGGATATAGAGAAGAAAATTTTGTATTTTAATTTTGATAGTTTGTTTGGTGATCCTGATTGGATTAAAAGTGTTTGGAAGGAAGCCCAAACAGAAGAGATTGCTTTAGGATTTTGTGAACATTATCCTTATAAACTTCTAATTAATGATTTTGTTAACGGTGAATTTGTATGTGTCGACGGAGAAAATTATCATTTGGTTGGAGAAACTTCTTTTTCTACTCCGCATTATTTTGTTCACATTGGTATTTGGGAATATTCGCCGATGAAAAAAATTGGTCCTGCTCGAATTTGGAATGATAGAATTGCTCGGGATTATTCATTTGGTTGTTGGGCAAATCGATATGTTAAAAATTAGTTATTCTATTTTACTTCCTGAGTTTATATCTTGGTCGGGAGAGATTAGTGAGATTTTTGTATGGTCTTCGTTTGAGGCGGCGAGTAGCATTCCTTGTGATTCGATGCCCTTGAGTTTTCGCGGTTCGAGATTTGCTATGATAATTATTTTTTTGTTTTTTAGTTCTTCTTCTGTGTAGAATTTTTTTATGCCGGCGCAAATTGTTCGTTCACCCAATTCTCCGACGCTGATTGTTAATTTGTAAAGTTTGTCGGCACCTTCAATGTCTTCTGCTTTGAGAATTTCGGCGACGCGAAGGTCGAGTTTTTCGAAGTCAGAGTAGGGGATTGTGGGTTGCATTTTAAATTTTATTCATTTGAAGTTTAAAAGTATTTGCCCATTTTGAGTAAGCCAACCATCCTTGATAAATTTCTTTGAATTTATCTTTTGTAATCTTGCCGTCTTTATATTGTTTTATTTTGTTCTTTATTTTTCTTATATTTCTTTTTCTTAATAATTTGGTATAATAAAAGACTCTAAATCCGACAAAATCTATTCCGTTGGATAATTTAATGATGTGGGATTTTTGCGGATGAATTTGAAGTTTTAATTTATCTTTGAGAAATATTACTATTTCTTTTTTCCATAAAGTTAATTGCTTTCTATTTGTATGTAAAATTATGAAATCGTCGACATATCTTATGTAGTATTTTGCCATTAAATTTTGTTTCGTGAAATAATCAAGTTCATTAAGATAAATATTTGCGAAGAATTGGCTTGTTAAATTTCCCAATGGTATACCCTTTTCTTTGTTATGATAATTTTTTAAAATTTTTGTAATTAGTTGTATTGTGTTCTTGTCTTTTAATTTTCTTTTTATTATATTGATTAAAACTTCATGATTAACTTCTTCGAAGTAATGTTTTATATCTGCCTTTAGACAGTAGCCTTTGATTTGATTTTTGTTGAACCATCCATTTTGTTTTCCATTTTTTGAAACTTTTCTTTTGAATTTGTCGAATCTATTTATTGCGAAAATATTGCCTTTTCTTTTTTGATTTGCGCAAGAGTCATGGATGAAAATTTTTTGGAATATTGGTCCAATTATGTTACATAGTGCGTGATGGATTATTCTGTCCCTAAAATGTGATTTTGAAATTTTTCTTGTTTTTGGGTCGCGTAAGATAAAAGTTTTTAGAGGTTTTGGTTTGTAGGTTTGAGTCATCAATTCAAATTGAAGTTGCTGTAGATTTTCTATTAGATTTTTTTCGAATTTTTTTACATAATCTTTTTTTGTTTTTCCTTTTCTTGCTTTCAAAAAAGCAAGAATTAAGTTTTCCCATTTATAGATTTTGTAGTAAATGTTTTTGTAAGTTCTCATAAATATAACTCTGGAACCGTTAGCCTATTCTGCCGTCGCTGCTTGAATTCGCCAGGCGCTCGTTGCCCGAGTCCGCGACCTGGTCGTAGGCAGAAAAAACTCTCGACACGCC
>CAYXTT010000002.1:0-32359 GCA_964468545.1 Candidatus Woesearchaeota archaeon | reverse complement strand
GCTCGTTGCCCGAGTCCGCGACCTGGTCGTAGGCAGAAAAAACTCTCGACACGCCGACTATATAGTTGATTAATTGAAAGTAAATCACCATCACTTCAATTTTCGCGCAAACTACTAATTGTTGTGATTGAATTATAAATTAATCAACATGTAGCCTAACCAGTTCCAAGGTTAGAATTTTTTGAATAAATTTAGGCTTTTATAACTTTGCTACTCTTTTTTCTAAATCTTTTTTTGCCATTTTTATTCTTTTTTCTTCTTGCTGAACTAACTTTTCTATTTCAACAATATTTTGCGGAACATTGGCCTTCCCCACCACTACCCTGCCGCCGCCGCCTGAACTCGCCAGGCGCTCGTCGCCCGAGCCCACGACCTGGCCGTAGCTAGAATAAACTCTCGACACGCCAGAATCTCCTTTCCAGATTTGTTTATCTCCTCTTTCGGATGGGATAGGAATTCCTCTTTCGTCGTAGATTGTGAATTTTGTTATGGTTTCTGCTGTTCCATATGCTGGGGCTACTATTAATTCTTCGCCGTCTCTGTCTTTTATTTTGTAAACAAATCCGCAACGGGACTCTTTATTTTGTATTGGAATTAGGTCTGTGTTGGATATTACTATTGGTTCTTCTGGAGTTGGTGTTTTTCCTCTTGCTTTTATTTGTTTAATTATATTTTCTGAAAAATAATCGTTTGGTGTCCTTGCTATAATCCCGGTGTCTGCGTATATTTCTTTGGAAGCTTCTGGGTTTTTGTTAAATGCTTGACCGAATTCTGCGATTGATAAAGGATGTTCGTCTTCGGGGAAAAGATTTTTATGATTCATTAAAACATTAAAAGGTAAATTTGAACCTCTTAATGTTCCGTCGCTGTCGAAGTAAAATTCTCCGTTTAATGCTTTTTTTAGAGTTTCTGGATTGTATTGTCTCAATTCTTTTTCAAATGCTTCTAAAAAAGTTTTGCCTGCTAAATCCGGACGACTATAGAAACCAAATTCTTGTTCTGGCACTTGAATTATTGGCGCTGTTCCTAATTTTATCATAAGAGATTTAGAATTTCTTAATTTATAAACTTTTCTATTTTGTTACTTCTTAAGAAAGACTACTGAATTATTTTATTAAATAGTATTGGGGATTTTATAATTTTGTCGGTTTTGTAAATCTTTGAAATTTTTTCTGCGGACTCGGGAATGAATGGCGATAGGAGTTTTGCGATTTGGCGGATTGAGTCGACTAATTGATAGAGGACTTTTTTGTCGTGGGTTTCCCAAGGTTTTTTTGTTTGAATAAATTCGTTGCAAATATCTATTAACGCGAAAATTTCACTTAGAGCTTTGTCGAGTTCAAATTTGTCCATGTAGTTTTCTATTTTTTTTAGGATTGGTTTTTTTAATAATGTGTTTGGATTTTCTTCAATCCCGTATTTCTCGACGAGAGCTGAAGTCCGTGAGATGAGATTGCCGAGCTTGTTTGCGAGTTCGTTGTTGTGGCGATTTATCAATGCTGTTTCGGAGAAGTCTCCGTCTTCGCCGAATGATGATTCTCTGAAGAGAAAATATCTTGCCGAATCGACTCCGGCAATTTTTATTAATTCGTCGACATTGATTACTTTTCCGCGTGATTTTGAAATTTTTTCTTTATTAAATGTCCACCATCCGTGTGCGTATACCGACTTTGGCGGTTTGATTCCGGCTGACATCAAAAATGCGGGCCAGTATACCGTGTGGAACCAGAGTATGTCCTTGCCAATTAGATTAATATCGGCGGGCCAGAATTTTTCTTTTCCTTTTTGTCTTGTTGCGGAATAATAATTGAAAAGTGCGTCGAACCAAACGTATGTTATATGCAATTTGTCAAATGGAAGTTTTATTCCCCAGTTAAATGAGTTTCTTGAAATGCTCAAATCTTTTAATCCTTCTTTTACTCTGTTGATGATTTCTTGTCTTCGGTGTTTTGGTAAAATGAAGTTCGGGTTTCGTTTATAGAAGTCTAGAAGTTTGTCTTGATATTTTGAAAGTTTGAAGAAGTAGGTTTCTTCTTTTAGTTTTTCTATTTTTGTTTTGTGAATTGGGCAGTTGCCGTTGTCGAGGTCTTTTTCGGTGTAGTATGCTTCGCAACCGGTGCAATAAAATCCTTCGTATTCTCCTTTGTAAATGTCGCCATTGTCATAAACTTTTTGCAAGATTTCCTGGACGATTTTTTCGTGGTCGGGGTCAGTTGTTCTTATGAATCTATCGTAGTTAATGTTTAGTTTTTTCCATGCGTCTTTGAATTTTGGGATTAGGTCGTCGGTGAATTCCTTTGGCGACTTGCCTGTTTTTTTTGCGGCTTCGGCGATTTTTTTTCCGTGGTCGTCGGTTCCAGTTAAGAAAAATACTTCTTCGCCTTTGAGTTTGTGCCATCGTGCGAGGATGTCTGCTGCTATTGTCGTGTATGCGTGTCCGATGTGTGGGATGTCGTTTGGGTAATAAATTGGCGTCGTTACATAAAATTTTTTCATGTAATTATATTCGGAAAAGATTATTAAAGGTTGTTATTTTGCAATATATGTTTATCTTCCATCTCTTTCTCTTGCCAGGAAAGCTAAATCTATTGGGCCATATTCTCTAAAGAAACCACCCATGATCTCTAAAGAAATACCTATGTAATCATGAAGGGCTTTTTGTGTTTCTTGTTTTTTCGCTACTTGAAAGGATGTGGTCCATCCTTTTTCTGATTTATAATGTCTTAAATTTTTTACTGCTCCAGATGCGACAGCTCCTAAATCTTCGAACATTAATTTTTTTAGTAACGCAATATCTTCCTCAAATCCTTTGTTCTCTCTGAGTAATTCGACATAATCATCTAATCCTATGCTTCCCTCAACTTATCTAATTGTAATTTCAGAATGCCCCTTTCTATTCCCTATTCCATTTAGTCTTATACGATATAATTCTCTATCTTCTGATTTCTCTTCGATGATTTCCATACGAGACAATCTTTTTCCGGTTGATGCACTTTCAACCATTTTTTTAAAACCGTATTCTTCTGCCATAAATATTTTTCATTGAGATAGTTTATAATGCATTGTATTATTTATTGTATATTTTTGAATATTGTATATTCTACAAATAAAATGCGCGGACCGGGGATTGAACCCGGGTCTCAAGCTTGGGAAGCTTACATACTACCATTATACTATCCACGCCGGTTGTTCTAAATGGTTATGTTTTTAAAATGTTTTGGCTTGAAAATTAAATGAGGAAGGTGAAAGAGGCTAATGTTAATCATCCGATTGTCGCTAAAAAAATTGACGAGAGTTTGAATTTGAGTGTGCGAGAGGGTTCGGTGGATTCGATGTCGTCGGGATTTGGATTGTCTTATTTTTCTCCGTTTGCGTTGGCTATGAACGCGACGTCGACGCAAGTTGGAATTTTATATGCTATTACGAGTTTGTTGCCGAGCATTGTGCAACTAAAAACGGCCAAGTTGCTTAAAAGATTCTCGAGGAAGGAGTTAGTTTTGGGTGGTGTGTTTGGAAAAATTTTGCTTTGGATTCCGATTCTTGCGACTGGATTATTATTTTATCTTGGCGTTCCTTATATGGTTTGGATTTTTATCGGACTTGTTAGTTTATTTTATGTGCTTACTGCAATTTCTCATCCGGCGTGGTTTTCGTGGATGGGTTCGATTGTTCCCGAAGAGAAACGAGGAGAATATTTTTCAAGAAGGAATCGGGTAATTGGATTTTTTGGAGTGTTGACGATGGTTATTGGTGCTGTTATTCTTGATGCGTCGAAGGAGGTTGGAGTTCTTCGCGGTAATGTTATTGGATTTACTTTGCTTGGGTTTGGTTTTTTATTTGTTCTTTCGGCTTTGATTAGAATTTGGTCGCTGAATTTATTGAGGAAACAATATGAACCGAGAATTAGAATCAGGAAGAAAGATTATTTTTCGTTTTGGCAATTCTTGAGAAAATCTTTTGAAACTCCGTTTGGGCGATTTAGTTTATTTATGGGGGCGTTAAATTTTGTCGCTGCTATTGCTGGTCCGTTTTGGGCGGTTTACATGTTGAGAAATTTGGGTTTTTCTTATGTTTGGTATATACTTGTGACGGTTTCGTCGGTTATTTTTCAGTTGATTTTTTTGCCGTTGCTTGGGAAAGTGTCTGACAGATTTGGAAATATTAAATTGGTGGCTATTTGTTCGTGGGCTATTGCGATTGGTCCATTGTTGTGGATTGCGTCGATATTTATTGGAGGTGGCTTGATGATGAAATTATATTTGTTGATAGTGCCATCGATTGTCGGCGGGTTTGGATGGGCTGGTTATAATTTGGCTGTGAATAATTATGTTTATGATGCGGTGAGCGGGCCAAAGAGAAGTTTCGGTTTGACTTATATGAATTTGATTGTCGGGATTGGTGTGTTTGTCGGGGCGAGTTTGGGTTCGTTGCTGGCTTGGATTAATGTTTCGTTTATGAATCCAATTTTGTTTATATTCGCTGTTTCGGCTGTGGGAAGATTTTTTGTTGCGATTGTTGGTTTGAAATTTTTGAGAGAGGTTAGGCATGTTCGGAAGTTTTCGTCGAATTATTTAATTAGAGAATTTAGACCGATGCAGGGGATTGTTAGAGAGGTTCATTATCTTGAGCATTTGGTTGGAAGTGTTGAGCATTATGTTTAGAGATAGTGAAATTTAAATAGGGGGAATTATTTTTATATGTATGTTTAAAAGAAAGTGCGTGTCGTGTGGGAAGAAGATTGACAGGAAATTTAATTTTTGTCCTTACTGTGGGGAATCGTTCAAGGTGCGACGAGAAAAAGGTGATTTTGGAATATTGGGAGCAGATGATTTTGGGGATGGTGTTGAGATTGAACAAAAGTTGCCGTTTGGGATGGATAAGATTATGAATTCTTTGGTGAAGCAATTGGAAAAACAAATGGGTAATGTGAATTTTGATGGAATGCCCAAGGGGATTAGAATTAATATTGTTAAAGGGAATCCGCAGATGAAACAGATTATTCGGGAGGCGCCGAAAGAAAAGAGGGAAGTTGCGAAAGTTTCTATTGAAGAAAACGAGCGAAGGATGAAGTTGAAGAAAGTCGAGGCCGAATCGAAAGTTCGAAGGTTGGCTGATAGAATTATTTACGAAATTGAGACACCAGGAGTTCATGATAGGAATAATGTTGTTGTTACTGAATTGGCGACGGGGTTGGAAATTCGGGCTTATTCGAAAGATAAATGTTATGTTAAGTTTATTCCATTGAAAGTTGAAGTGATTGAGTATCGCGTGAAGAGTGAGAAAGTTTTTGTGGAATTAAGGTAATTTTATAAAGTAATTTTTGATTATTGTTGTGTGAGGCTGTGGCGCAGCCAGGTAGCGCACTGCTCTGATAAGGCAGGGGTCCCAAGTTCAAATCTTGGCAGCCTCATAGTTGAAGCGAAGTTTTAAAAACCGAATTTTTGATAATGTAATATGGTAATTAAATTTTGTAAATCGAAGAAAAACGATTGTCTTGTTTTTCTTTTGGAAAAATGCGGGAGTAAAAAGTTCGTGGATTTTTACTAATGGGAATTGCGAAATATTTGCGAGAGGCGTGGAAGAAGCCCGATGTAAAAGTTTTGAGGGCTCGGATGACGGAGTGGCGAAGGGGTGGGGCTATCATGAGGGTAGAGAAGCCGTTGAGATTAGATAGAGCGAGGGTTTTGGGATATAAGGCGAAGAAGGGTGTTGTCGTTGTTAGGATTAAAATTTTGCGGGGTGGGCATAAAAAGACGAGGCCGAATAAGGCGAGGCGAACGAAGAGATTACACAATAGAAAGAATTTGAAAATGAATTACAAGGAGATTGCGGAGATGAGGGTCGCAAGGAAATTTAATAATATGGAAGTTCTTGGTTCGTATTGGGTTGGGAAAGATGGGATGAATTATTTTTATGAAGTGATTTTGGTTGACAGGAGTGAGCCGGGAATTTTGAGCGACAAAGATTTGGGAAAGTTTGTTGCGGCGCCAAGGGCGAGAGCGTTGAGGGGGCTGACTTCTGCTGGAAGGAAGGCTAGAGGGTTGAGGAATTCCTCGATTAGAGCTCCGAAGGTTAGACCGAGTTTGAAGGCTAATCGGAAACGAGGGAATTGATTCATTCATTCTAATAAATAATTTTAAGATTTTTATGGAAGACATTGTTGAAACGGCAAAAAATGAAGGGCGTCTTAGGGCGATGATGGGAGTTGTAGTTGGAGATATCGAATATGTCATTAAAGCGTGTAATGGAAGATTGTCTCGTCCTTCTGAATCGTGTATTGAAAAAATGATTGAGAGATATGTCGTCTTGAAAGTTTATGATAAGAAATTTAAATATCTTGGAAATTATGATTTCGCTTTGGAAATGATAGCGATGGGAGGAGAATTATCTGAAACAGATAAATATAGATTAAGAATGGCGAAAGCGGAGTTACTGGAATATTCAAATCGTAGAGAATTTTTGTAACTATAATTTTTAGTTGAGCTGTTGCTTGATTGTGGCTTCGGGTTGGGCGCCGATAAATTTAAATAAGTGATGCCACTTAATTTGTTATGACTAATATTACGTTGTCTATCGAAGATGAAACTTATGGTTTAATGAAAAGGTATTCTGAAATTAGATGGAGCGAGTTTATTAGAAAGGCGATTCGTCAGAAGGTGGCGGAACTCAATTTGATTAAGGGTGATAAAAACAGCGAGGGGATTCTTGCGATGTTGGCGTCTGAGGATGTTTTGAAAAAAGACTGGGATAATGAAGTCGATGAGGAATGGAATAATGTTTGAGCAAGGGGATATTGTTTTGATTCCGTTTCCTTATTCTGATTTGGCTGGCGTGAAAAGAAGACCCGCGATGATTGTTTCTAATTCTAACTTGAAGGGTGAGGATAAAATTTGTTGTTTGGTTACTTCCAATAGTCCTAAGAATGGAGTTCTGATTTCGAGAGGAAGTTTTGCTAAGGGAAAGTTACCGTTTAAGAGTTGGATTAAACCTCATAGGATTTTTACTATTGATGAAAGAATTATTATCAAAAATTTGGCGACGGTAAAAAAAGATTTTTACAGGCAAGTGAAAGACAAGATTGATTTTTTTATAAAGTGATTAGAGTTTTTGGTTAAGCCATTGCTTGATTGTGGCTTCGGGTTGGGCGCCGATAAATTCGTCGACGACTTTTCCGTTTTTAAAAAGTTTTACAGATGGGATTGACATAACTTCGTATTCGCTTGCGTGTTCTTGATTTTTGTCTGTTTCGGCTTTTGCGAGAATGAGTTTGCCGTTGAATTCTTTTGCGAGTTTTTCAAGAATTGGTTTTAATATTATGCACGGACCGCACCATTCTGCCCAGAAGTCGACGAGGACTGGAATTGTTTTTGATTTTTCAATGACTTCTTTTTTGAAAGTTATGTCGGTTACGTTGATTTCCATTTTGTAATTTGGTTAGGATTTTTTATAAACTTTTGGGAGCGGTGTTAACTCGGAAGTTATTTAATTGAAAGAATATTTTGTATTTTATGAATTATTCGAGAATTTGTGAAATTTATATGGCGCTGGAATCGACGACGAAAGGGCTCTATAAAACCGAGATATTGGCAAATTTTTTGGGGGAAATTCGTGGAGAGCCAGAGATTATTTATCTTTTGCAGGGGCGAGTTTTTGCGGATTATGATAATCGAGAGTTGGGAATTTCGCATCAGTTGATGATTAAGGCGATTTCGCGGACAGCTGGGATTGGCGAAAATGAGGTTGTTGAGAAATTCAAGAAGTTCGGTGATTTGGGAAAAGTTGCCGAGGATGTTTTGGAGAAAAAGAAACAGAGGGCGTTATTTTCTGGGAAGTTAAGTGTTGAAAAAGTTATGGAGAATTTAAGGAAGATTCCGAGTTTCGAGGGGAAAGGAACTGTTGATATGAAGATTGGGTTGATTGTTGAGTTGCTGCATTCAGCGACGATGGAAGAGGCGAAATATATTGTGAGGACGGTTTTGGGAGATTTGAAAATTGGGGTTGGTTCTGGGATTTTGAGAGATGCGATTGTTGTTAATTGTTTCGAGCCAAAAGATTTGAATGATAAAAAAATTTGTGTTAAAGAAGTTCAGGAGGCGTATGACAAGGTAACGGATTTTGCTGAGGTTTTTGAGAGGGCGTGCGATGATTCGTTGGAGAAAATTAAGTTGGTGCCGGGGAAGCCTGTGAAAGTTATGTTGTTTCCGAAAGCGAAAGATGTTGAAGATGCGTTTCGGATTGTTGGGCGGCCGGCGGCGTTTGAGTATAAGTATGATGGGTTTAGGGTTATGGTTAATAAAGAAAAGAACGGGAAGATAAAAATTTTTACTCGGCGACTTGAAGAAGTTACTAAGCAGTTTCCAGATATTGTGAAGTATGTCGAGAAGAACGTCGACGGTAAAAGTTTTATTTTGGATGCGGAGGCGGTTGGGTTCGACGCGAGGACGGGGAAGTATACGGATTTTCAGGCGATTAGCCAGAGGATTAAACGGAAGTATGGGATTACCGAAATGATTGCGAAGTTGCCGATTGAGTTGACGATTTTTGATGTGATTTATTACAATGGGGGGAGTTTGATTGAGACGGCGTTTGGCGAGAGACGTGCATTGATTGAGAAGATTGTTCACGAGGATGAGAGGCGGATTGTTCTGGCGAAACAGATTATTACCGACGATAATGATGTTGTTGAGAAATTTTACGAGGAGGCGCTGAGTGAGAATCAAGAGGGGTTGATGGGGAAAAGTTTGTCGGCGCCGTATAAACCGGGAGCTCGTGTTGGCTATGCGGTGAAGTTGAAGCCGGAGGATAATGATTTTGATTTGGTGATTACCGGGGCGAAGTGGGGGACGGGGAAACGGGCAGGATGGCTGACGAGTTTTGACATTGCATGTCGAAACTCGTCGCTAGTGGATAGTCGCTCGTCGCTGGTCGGCGGGGAAGATTTGAGCAACGAGGGGGAATTTTTAGAAATTGGGAAAGTGTCGACGGGATTGAAGGAAAAACCGGAGGAAGGATTGAGTTTTAAGGAGATGACGGACATGTTAGAGAAGTTGGTTGTTGAAGTTGAGGGGCGGAAGATTAAGGTTCGGCCTGAGATTGTTGTTTCGGTTCAGTATCAAAATGTGCAGAGGTCGCCGACGAATTCTTCTGGGTTTGCTTTGAGGTTTCCTCGGATTTTGAGATTGAGGGCGGACAGGGGGGTTGATGATATTGCGACGCTGAATGAGGTTGAAGGGGAAGCGGGGTAGTAAGTAGTTGGTAGTTCGCTTCGCTGGTAGTTAGTAGTGTTATATTATTGGGCGACTTCGTTGTCTATTTAATATTGACTTGATTGATTGTTGTATTTTTGAGTATATAAATTTTTATAAAGGAATTGTTTGTGTTATTATTATGTTTAATAAAGTTTGGGTGAGGGAGTATAAATCTGAAGGACCCATTAATAGTGGAACTTATAAGGGTTTGTTTATGAGAAATAAAAATGATAATATTGAAGAATTACTTTCTTCTTTTTTGATGGGCGGTAATATTTTTCAAGATAAGGATAAAGTTGTTTATTATGTTGGTATTAGGGGGGGGGGTGAACTACTTTTGTCTGATGTGTCTTATAAAAAAACAGTTAGTGTATCTTCTTGTCAGGGAATAAATGTTACTCCGAGGGAGCTTTCAATTGTCCTTAGGGCGAATGGATTTGAATGAGTAAGTTTCTTCGAAGCCTTTATAAAGGAAATTTTTTATAGTATCCTATGACAGTAGCGAAAACTTCTGAGAAAAAGGACACTTTTTTGAAAATTCAAAATATTGTTGCGACGGCTTCTTTGGGTAAGGACGTTTCATTGACGAAGTTGGCGAGGACGCAACCAAATACTGAATATAATCCTGATACTTTTCCTGGTTTGATTTTGAGAGTGAAGAAGCCGAAGAGTGCGGTGTTGGTTTTCTCGTCGGGAAATTTGGTTTGTACAGGGACGAAGTCGGTTGCGCAGGTTAAGGATGTTGTGCAACAGGTGATTAAGCAGTTGAGGAAAATTGGAGTGAATGTGACGATTAAGCCGAAGATTACGGTGCAGAATGTTGTTGCGTCGGGAGCGATTAATTTGGATTTGAATTTGAATGTTTTGGCGTTGGAGTTGGAAAATACTGAGTATGAGCCGGAACAGTTTCCTGGTTTGGTTTATAAGTTGGATGACCCGACGGCGACTTTTTTGTTGTTTAGTAATGGGAAGTTGGTTTGCACTGGGACGAAAAATCGGGCGCAGTTGGATGATTCGATTGTGCAGTTGAACAAGAATGTTCGGGCGGCGTTGAAGAGGATTAAAGAAATGTCGAACAAGAAAATCGGGAATGAAAACGAATTTTAGTTAGTTTATGTTATAATATAGAAAAAGAAGTAACACGGATTTTAAATTGGGAAGTTTAATAAGTTAGTTTGTTGTTTTATTATATGAAATTTCGGGAGTTTGTTTTGTCGTCGGGGCGGAAAATTTTTGGCGGGCGTAATGCGGAGAATAATGACGAGTTGGTTCGGGCGGCTGAGCGGAACGATTTGATGCTGCACACTGCTGAGCCAGGAAGTCCGTTTGTGAATATTGGAGAGAAGCCATCGAAGGAAGATTTGAAAGAGGCGGCGATTTTTTGTGCGAGATATTCGCAGGATTGGAGGGATGGGAAAAGTGATGTTGTGGTGAATAAATTTTTGCGTCGGGATATGAAGAAGGGAATTTTGATGAAGACTGGTTCGTGGAAGATTGGGAAGTCTGAGAGAATGGTTGTAAAGAGAATGGATATTTTGGGATTTGGGAATTAGTTGATTAGTTTTTTTAGGACTGCTTCTTTCATTGTTTGGATTGGTGGTTCGATGCCGAGCCAGATTCGGAGTGATTCTGCGCCTTGGTGGACGAGCATGTTTACGCCGGAAATTGTTTTGCAACCTATTGATTCAGCGTCGGTGATTAGTTTTGTTTTGAGTGGGTTGTAGATAGCGTCGAAGATTATGTGGTTTGGTTTTAGGAGTTCTTTTGGGATTGGGGAAGCGTTTGTGTTTGGGTGCATTCCGATTGAGGTTGTGTTGATGATAATGTCGACTTCTGGTAGTTTGTAGTTTGTAGTTTGTAGTTTGTAGTCTAAAATTTCTGCGTTGAGATTTAGTTGCTGGTTTAGGTCGATTGCTTTTTGTTTTGTTCGGTTTGTCAGGACTATATTTGCGTTGTTGTTTTTTAATGAAATTAGGATTGCTCGCGAGACGCCGCCGGCGCCGATGACGAGAATGTTTTTGTTTTCAAGATTTATATTTTCTTCTTTGAAAGAATTTTGGAAGCCGATCCAGTCGGTGTTGTAGCCAAAAATCGAAGATTTTTGTGGGAATTTGGGATTTGGGATTTGGGATTTGGTGAATTTTAGAGTGTTGACCGCTTGGATTTGTTTTGCTTCGTTTTTTATTTTGTCGAGATATCTCATTACTTCAACTTTGTGTGGGATTGTGACGTTTATGCCGTCGAGGTTTGTGTTTTCTATAAATTCTTTAAGGTTTTCTGGAGCGACATCAATTGCGTCGTAGGTGTGTGGGAGTTTTAGTTCTTTGAAGACTGCTTCGTGCATTGGTTTTGATAGGGAGTGTGCGATTGGGTGGCCGATGACGGCGAATTTTTTTGGTTGCATTTTATAGGAAGAGTTATAAGGTTTAAGAAACTTTTTATTTAATGAAGCCGATTAAAAGATTGCAACTTGGGAAGAGTGGATTGAGCGACGCGTTTGTCGAGCAGATTAGAAATGTTTTTGAGGGTGAGAGAATTTTAAAGATTACGATTTTAAGGTCGGCGTGTCGGAATAAAACTGATGCGGATGAAATTGGGCGGAAGTTAGTTGGGTTGCTTGGGAAAAAATATGATTACAAGTTGGTCGGATATGTTTTGACTTTGATTAAGTTTAGGAAAGAAAGGCGGTAGATTTATATAGTAATTTTTTGATGTGTTTTTAGTTAACGGGCTTCGGTCTGTCTATCTCCGCGAGGAGAGCTGTAATAAAATGGGAAAAACGATATTCGCGAAAAATCCTGAGAAGTTTGTGCCAGCTTTGGCTGTGAAGTTGAAGGAATTGCCGGAGTTTGTGATTCCTGATTGGGCTCAATTTGTTAAATCTGGTGTTTCGAGAGAGCGGCCACCGGCTGATGATGATTTTTGGTATATCAGAGCGGCGAGTATTTTGAGGCAGATGTATATTCGAGGTGTTGTTGGCGTCGGGAGATTGAGGACGAGATATGGTTCGAGAAAGGACCGTGGAGTTAAGCCGGATAAATTTAGAAAAGCGAGCGGGAAAATTATTCGGGTTATTTTGCAACAGGCTGAGGCGGCTGGTTTGGTTGAGAAAATTAGTAGATTGCAATACGGCAGAAGATTGACGATGAAGGGGCGAGAGTTTTTGGATTCGATTGATGTGCCTACGGAATCTATGATTGATAATTCTGGCTGGACAGTTGCACCTATGATACAAGCATTAGGCGTCAGAGTTCAAAATTCAGAAGATGAGGAAATTGAGGATGAGGTCGAGGAGGAAATAAGTAATGGCGAGTAGAAAAGCAAAGGCACATAGCAGTAAAAAGAGACATTTAGACCGGGCACAGAGACAGACGAATTGGGCACCATTTTGGACTGTGTTGAAAAAATTTGGGAAAGGAAAAAAGATTCATCCGTCGAGGATTACGCACGTTAAGAGGGCTTGGGCGAAAAAGAAATTAAAAATTAAACCGAGAAGGACGAGGAAACAATATTTAGGATAAAATGGAAAAAGACGAAGAAAAAAATTTAGAAGAGAAGAGGGAAGTTGAAATTAAAAAGTTAGATGATTTTAAAGATAGTGATGAGAATAAAGAAGTTATTAAGAAAATTGAAGATTCTAAAAAAATTGAAAGTAAGCCAAAGGTTGCGAATGAGAAGAAAAAAAAGAGTGAGGTTGTGGAATTAGAGAGGGAATATGTTGTGCCGTTGAGACGCGGGTTTTTGAAAGTGCCAAGATATCGTCGGGCTAAAAAGGCGGTGAGAATTTTGAAGGAGTTTATGGTTCAGCACATGGGTGTTCGCGACGGAGATTTGAGAAAAATTAAAATTGATGGATATTTGAATAATGAAATTTGGTTTAGGGGGATTAAGAAGCCGATGGGGAAAGTTCGGGTTCGGGCGAAAAAAATTGATGGTATTGTTTATGTTGAGTTGATTGATTTGCCTGATGTTGTGAAATTTGCGAAGGCACGAGAGGAGAAAAAGAAATTGGCAGTTGAGAAAGTTAAGCCGAAGAAGAAAGCTGAGAAGGAAAAAGAAATTGCCGATAAAGATAAGGATGGAATCGATGACAAGGTTGAGGAAAAAGAAGATAAGAAAGCTGAGGCGGAGAGGGAGATGAAAATTGAGAAGGCGGCAGTTAAAGAAATCAAGCATACTGCTCAGGGTTCTCATATGAAAAAGGCGATGCCGGTTCGGAAAACGTTGAAGAAATAGTTTGATAAAATTTAAAAGGTGTATTGTTTTTTCTTTTGGATGTTAAAGAGTGAGCATGTTAATAGGGCAAGAAGAATGGGATTTTGCCAAGAGGATGTAAGATTGATTTGTGATTTTTATTTGAAGGGTTTTTCAGACGGGATGGTTGCTCATCAAAGTTGCTTGCCTCCTGCAACTTTGGAATCAAATTTAATTCTAGAGTTTTTGGTTAATGGAGTTCCTAAGTATTGGCAAATAGCTGATTCTGAAAAAAAAATTGAAAGCGGGGGCAGTAAAATTATTGGATTATTGGCGCGAGCTTATTATGATGGATTTAATAGACATTTTGTCGAAAGAGGGGTTTTGTCGTCGGAGAGTTTTCCGTTGCAATAGATTTTTAAATTTTGATTTAGTTGGTTAGTCGTGAAGATTTTGGGAGAAGAATTTTTTGAGAAGGATGCGGTGAGTTTGGCGCGGGATTTGTTGGGGAAGTATGTTGTATTTGGAGGTTTTGTTGGACGAGTTGTCGAGACCGAGGCGTATCATGAGGATGATCCGGCCTCACATAGTTTTTTAGGGAAGAGTTTTAGGAATGCTGTAATGTTTGGGAAGTCGGGGGTTGCTTATGTTTATTTTATTTATGGGATGCATCATTGTTTTAATGTTGTTTGCGGAGGAAGTGGGAGAGGTGAAGCGGTTTTGATTCGAGCTGTCGAGCCGATTGAGGGAGTTGATGAAATGAAAAAAAATCGTAGGGTTGATGATATTAAGAATTTGTGTAATGGTCCGGCGAAGTTTTGTCAGGCGTTTGGGATTTCAAGGATGCAGAATGGGACGAGTTTGGCTGATGGGAAAGGGATTTATTTTTGTGAAGATTTTGAAAATGGGGGTAAACCACGAACGACACGGGCTAACACAGATTTTGAGGTTGTAGCGACGACGCGGATTGGGATTTCGAAAGGTGTCGACTTGCCTTATCGATTTTATATTAAAGGAAACTTGTTTGTTAGTCGGGGATGAGTTTGGAAGAATTTTGGATTATGCAATTGAAAAATTTTCAATGAGAAATGAGAGAGTAGATAAGAGAATAATTATTTTCTTTTTTTAAAATAATAATAACCGGTGACAGCGACGGTAATAATTAAAATAATTGAAACTGTTATCCAGTAGGAGATTGGTGCATTGTTTTTTGAAGTTCCGTTTGTTTGTGTTTCGTTATTTGATTCCTGTGTATTGGTAAGTTCGTTGGCTGGTATACTTTCTGATATTGTTTTCATTAATAATTTTGCTTGAGAATTTGTTATTGATTCTAATTTTACAGAGAAGTCATAAAAATTATCGTCGGTAAGTTCGAATTTTGCTTCGTCGTTTATTCTGAGTGTTTTTATTTGTGGTTCTGATGTGACTGTTATTTTGATGGTAGTATTGTCGATGGAATTAATTACTAATTCGTGGCTTTTGTTTCCGATGTAGAATTTTACTTTGGTACTCTCTGGTATTGTTAGCGTGTATCCTTCTGCAAGTTGTTCTTTTGTTGGATAGTAAGTTGCGACTGCGTCGCTACCACCGCCAGATGTTGTGTCTGTTGTGTCTGTTGTTGTAGTTGTGTTTAAATGGTTTGTTAATGGATAGCGGTCGATGTTATTTGCCGTTATTGTGTAGGCGGTGTCGCAAATGTAATCGCTGTCTGTGTTTGTGCAATAGTCGGAGTAGCCGGTTCCATTTGGAGTTGTCCAATAATTTCCGCCGATGTAGCTTCTTCCGATTATGTTTGTCGACGCTGTTTTTGAAGTGTTCCATTGATTTGTGAGGTTGTCTTCAGAATAAAAGTTATTGAAAGATGTTCCTAAGTATGAGCCATGTGTTGAATTTAAAATGTTGTTGTAGAAAAGTGCGTTTACCGAACCAGCTGTGGCGATTGCAATTCCAAGTGATGAGTGGTTTGCTAAAATGTTGTTGTTTCTGATTATTAGTCCGGTAGTGGCATTGGTAGTATCTAGAATCGTGAGGCTGATTGCGAGGTACCCTTGGCAAGTTATGCGATTCCCGTAAACGAATGTGTTGTTTGTTTGTCCTGATAGGTAAATACCGAATGATTGGTTCGCCAGAGATGAAATGTTGTTGGATGAAATATTATTTCCTGTTGAGCTTCCTCCTGCGTAGAATGAATAAAGATTTATATCGCCGGTGTAGTGCGTGTTGATTATGTTTGAGATTATGCTGTTATTATTTGATGTTGTTGTTAAATATAATCCGTGAGACTTGTTCCCGTAGGTGTTAATTGTGTTACTGGATAAGTTCCCGTAGGAATCGTTTGATAGGTATATACCCTCGACGTTTGCGTTAGTGGTGTTTATTCTGTTGTTGTAGATTAGAAAATAGTTTGATGAGTTTAGAATATTTATTGGGCTTCCATTGCCAGAGTTGGTTGTTCCGATACCAGTTGTTGTTATATTGTTGTTTGTTAGATTACAGTAAGAAGAAGAAGTTGCGTAGATTCCTTCTGACAAGTTTCCTGAGGTCGTGATTGTGTTAGAATTGATTGTTGAGTTGTCAGCGTCGGATAATGTTATTGCGCTTGAATTACTTTCCGTGCTTGATATTGTTGTTAGAGTTATGTTTGTGTTTGTGGTGGATGTTGCGTAGATTCCGACCGAGAAATTTGAGATTGAACCGTTTAGGATTGTCGTGTCGTTGTGGGCGGTGATGTTGACTCCGTAGCCGGTTGTGTTTCCTGTTATTATGTGTTCTGCGAGGTCGAGTTGAACTCCGTTTGTCGTGATGTTAAAGCAAGTTCCGTTTGATGATAAACTTTGATTTAGGGTGTAACGTTTTTTGACGCTTAGTGCTGCGCAAACAGAGATGTTGGTATGATAGTTTGTGAGTGGGAGATAATCGTAACTGTCGACGCCAGACACGACGCGATAAGGTGAGTCGCAATAGTAATTGTCGTTGATGTTTGTGCAGTAGTCGGAATAGCCGTTACTGTTTGCGTTTGTCCAGAAATTTCCGCCATAGTAGCCTTTTCCGATTATATTTGTGAATGGGGCACCTGATGTGTTAAAGTAGTTTAGATTACTGCTATTTATGAATATGCCGGAGCCGGTTGTTGATGTATTGAAGATGTTGTCGTAGATTGATTGGTTTCCGGATGTTGTGAAGTATAGGAGATAGGCGGTTGATGAGCCGGTTGTGATTCGGTTGTTTGCGAGGGTGTTATTGTGTGATTGGTTGAAGAACATTCCATAGGCTGATGTTCCGGATGTTGTGATGTTGTTTGATGAGAAGTTTGAGTTGGAAGTTTGGTTGAGGTTGAATCCATAAGCTTCTGTTCCGGATGTTGTTATGACGTTGTTGTAGAAAAGTAGGGAATTTTCCGAATTAAAGGAATAGATTCCGTCGCCATAATCTCCTGTGATGTTGATTGTGTTGGATGTGATGTTTGTTCCTTGAGTGTCTAATAAAACAATTCCTCCGTCCGCTTCTCCTGTTGCTGTTATGATGTTGTTTTCGATAGAATGATTATCACAAGTCCATGCCCAGATTCCTGCAGTATGATATCCAGATATTGTGATTGTGTTTGTGCTGACGTTTATTCCGGCGGTGTCTGATTCTAACCAGATTCCACCCATTGCATTCGATAAACTCCAATTTCCAGAAGTTGTAATTGTGTTATTATAAACTAATCCTGATAATTCGTCGCCCATTTTAATTCCTGATGCGTCTTCGCCAGATGTGTTGACTGTGTTTGATGTGATGTTTGCGTTGGTTCCTGATTCTGCTAAATAGATTCCACAGGTCTCTAATCCTGAGCCGGAGGTTGTTATGTCATTGAAATTTACACTTGCATTAATTGAAGAATCTCCAATTTTAATTCCTGAGGAATTCACTCCAGAGGTTGTTATGATATTGAGAGTTGCGTTTACGTTATTGCTTCCGTCGGCTAAAAAGATTCCGTGAGATTCTATACCTGAAGTTGTTATGTTGTTGGAGGTTATGTTTGCGTTGACCGAATTGCTTTCGAATGAAATTCCGTGGACTTCGGTTCCAGATATGTTTATGTTGTTGGAGGTTATGTTTGTGTTTGTGGCGTTCGCTTCGAAGTGGATTCCGTTGCTGTCTGAACCGAGTGTGGTGATTGTGTTGTTGTAGAGTGTTATGTTTGTTGAGTTTGCTCCAATTTGAATTCCTGCATCTCCGTCTCCGGTTATATTTTGAATTAAGATGCAGTTTTGGATTGTTATGTTATTGAATCCGTTTTCTCCTGATTCGTTAAAAACGTAGATTCCGGCCCCGCCTGTTGCGTTTCCATATGTGATGTTGAAGCCGGCGCAATCAAGGATGATGCTGTCGTTGGCAATTAGGAGACAGTCGCCGTCTGCTCCCGAGCCCATTGATTGGTTGAGGGTATAGGTTGCGTAAGAAGTATTTAATATTCCGCATTCTGTGACATTCTGCACTGATGTTCCGTCGTCGGTGAAATCTGCTGAAATGAAATAGGTAAGTATTATTAGAGAAGATAAAAATATTGTAAATACTATTGCCCTCTTTTTCATGTTTTGTTTAATGTAGTTGTATTTAAAAATCTATTTAAAGAATTGGATTGGTGGATTGAGATGAAAGATATTAAAGAACTTTTGAATTTTGGGTTGATTAATATTGATAAGCCTGCTGGGCCGACGTCGTTTTCGGTGAGTGAGTTTGTGCGGCGGGAGTTGGGGTTGGGCAAGACGTCACATATGGGGACGCTTGACCCTAAGGTGACTGGGGTTTTGCCGATTACTTTGGGGCGAGCTTGTAAGTTGGCTGGTTATTTTATTCGGCATGATAAAACTTATGTTGGGATTTTGGAGACGCATAAGGAATGTGATATTAAGGAATTGCAGAAGTTGATTGATGGGAATTTTGTTGGGAAGATTAAGCAAGTGCCTCCGCATCGGAGTGCCGTTAAGAGAGAGGAGAGGACACGAGAAGTTTATTATTGGAAACTTATTGAGAACGATGATTTAGGTAAAAACTTTCTTTTTGAGTGCAAGGTTGAGGGCGGGACTTATATTCGGAAGTTGTGTTCGGATTTGGGTGAGATGATTGGCGGGGCGCACATGGGGGAACTCCGTCGAATATCTGCTGGGATATTCGACGAGGCGTCAGGTGTCGGGTGTCAGGTATTAGGACGACTTGTTACACTCTATGAATTTGAGAGGGCGGTTGAGGAGTGGAAAAGTGGGGATGATAAATTATTAAGGGAAATGGTTGTGTCAGCTGAAGATGCGATTAAGAAAGTTTTGCCGGTTGTTGAGGTTGACAAGTCGGCATTGAAGTCGCTTTATGTTGGTCGTCCTTTGTTGAAGAACAATATTGTTTCTGGAAAGATTAAGAAAGGTGAAAGTTTTGCTGTTTTTTGTGGGGAAGTTTTTGTTGGAGTTTATAGGGCGACTGGTGAGGATAATATTTTTGGGCGGGTTGAGTTTGTGAAGAATTGATATATAGATTGTAGAATAGATTTATTTTTAAGTGGGGGTTTCGTGGTTTTGGTATGGAAGAGGATGGCGGAGTTAGGGCGGCGATAAACCAGGATGAGTTCTTGATTGAGGCGAAGGAATTTTTTGAGATTAATAAGAAAGAGGTTGGGCGAATTGCGAAGACGGGCGAGAAAGTTGTGTCGATTAGTTTTGATGATTTGTCAGCGCATTCTCCGAGTTTGTCTGAGGCGTTGATTGATAGGCCAGAGGAGACGGTGCAGATGCTTGAGGTTGCATTGGAGGAGTTGGAGTGGGCGCCGAATGATGCGAGAGTTAGGTTTACTAGTATTTCGAAGGGACAGGAACTTTTTATTCGGAATATTAGGTCGAAATTTTTGGGGAAGATGATTGGGATTGAGGGGATTGTGCGGAAGGCGTCGGAGGTTCGGCCGTTGGTTACGAATGCGAAGTTTGAATGTCCGAGTTGTGGGACGATTATTTCGGTTTTACAGATTGACAAAAAGTTTAAGGAACCGACGAGGTGTTCGTGTGGGCGACGTGGTGGGTTTAAGGAGATTTCGAAGGATATGGTTGATGCGCAGGTTTTGACGATTGAAGAGGCGAGTGATAATTTGCATGGGGGTGAGCAACCAAAAAGGATGACGATTTTTTTGAAAGAGGATTTGGTTGACCCGAATATGGAGATGAGGACGACGCCGGGTTCGCGGGTTAAAATTATTGGGATTTTGAAAGAGATTGCTTTGTCGTCGTCTTCGGGAGCGATTTTGACGCGGTTTGATTTAGCGATTGAGGCGAATAATATTATTCCGTTGGAAGAGAGTTATGATGAAGTTGATATCGGCGAGGAAGATGAGCGGGCGATTCGAGAGTTGGCAATGAATCCTCATTTGATGGAGAAGATGATTGATAGTATTGCGCCGTCGATTTGGGGGCATCGGGACGTGAAGGCGGCGTTGGCGTTTCAGTTATTTGGCGGAGTAAAGAAGACGAGGAGTGATGGGACGAAGATGAGGGGCGATATTCATGTTTTGCTGGTTGGCGACCCGGGAGTTGCGAAATCTGTCATGCTTGGATTTATCGCGGGGGTTGCGCCGAAAGCTCGGTATGTTTCTGGGAAATCATCGACTGGGGCAGGGTTGACAGCGACGGTGGTTAAGGATGAGTTGTTGAGGGGCTGGAGTTTGGAAGCGGGAGCGATGGTTTTGGCTAACAAGGGAATTGTTTGCATTGATGAATTTGATAAGATGAATGAGGAGGATAGGAGCACGATGCACGAGGCGATGGAGCAACAAACGGTTACGATTTCTAAGGCGACGGTTCAGGCGACGCTTAGATCACAGACCTCGGTATTGGCGGCAGCGAATCCGAAGTTCGGGAGGTTTGACCCGTTGCAATCTATTCCGAAGCAGGTTAATTTGGCGCCGTCGCTGTTGTCGAGGTTTGACGCTATTTTTATTATGAGAGATATTCCGAGCAGGAAGGACGACGAGGCGATTGCGACGCATGTTTTGTTGGAGCATAAACAGGAAGCGAAACACGACGTGATTGATAATGATTTGTTGAGGAAATATATTTCTTATGCGAGGCAGAAGTGTGACCCGGTTTTGACGGATGAGGCGGTTATGGTAATGAAGGATTTTTATGTCGGGTTGAGGAATATGCCGCAGATTGGGGACGGGCCGTCGAAGCCGATTCCGATTGGAGCGAGGCAGTTGGAGGCGATGGTTCGGTTGGCGGAGGCGCACGCGAGAATGAGGTTGAGTAAGAAAGTTGAGATTGTCGACGCTGTTGAGGCGATTAATTTAGTTAAGAGTTATTTGATGCAAGTTGGGTATGATAAGGATACGAAGACATTCGATGTTGACAGGATTACTGGGACTTCGGCGTCGTCGAGGAATAAAATTCATATTGTACAGGAGGCGATTGAGGAGTTGGAGAAGAGGATGGGTAAGTTGATTCCGTTTGAGGAGCTGACGAAATCGTTGGCGGGAAAAATGAGTGAAGTTGATATTGATGAGGTTGTTGGGAAATTGTTGAAGGAAGGGGATTTATTTAGGCCAAAGAGGGGGTTTGTGCAGAAGGTGTAGCTACTTGGATGGCTCAATCGCTTTGCGATTGGATGGCTCTTTGACTTTGTCAAAGGATGGTTCATCAGCTTTGCTGATGGATGGCTCAGCTTCGCTGGAGGGTTGGTGATTGGTTGTGGCATTGAAGAGTGGGGATTTGTGCAGAAGGTTTAAACTCAATCTCATAAATTCTTATAAACCCTGAGGTTTATTTTTTTTGATGGATGGCGTGGTTGGGACGGAGATTCGGAAGAGGAATGTTGCGTATAAGTTGCGGATTGGGGATATTCTGAAGGGGCGGCCGATGGTCAGCGAGGGGAAATTTTTGTTTTTGGAGTTGGGGGATAAGAAGGTTGTGAGGGTTAATGTTTTTGCGAATTGTATTGACAAGTTCGTGCAGGACGGGGAAAAGAAGTACGCGACATTGACGGTTGATGACGCGTCGGGACAATTTAAGTTGAAGGCGTTCGGGGAGGATGTTGAGATGTTTCGGGATATTGTGCAGGGGGACACGTTGCAGATTGTCGGGAATGTGCGGGAGTGGAATGGTGAATTGTATGTAATCGCCGAGATTGTAAAGAAAGTTGATTCGAGGTGGTTGTTAGTTAGGAAGTTGGAAATTCAGAATGCGAGGAAGGATATTCCCGTCGGTAGTTCTGGGTTGAAAGGTAATATTATGGACAAGATTAAGGCGGCGGAAGTTGATGGCGGGGTTGATGTTGAGAGTTTAATTATGGATATTGAAGCGAGTCCTGATGTGATTAATGGCGAGGTTAAGAAACTATTAGAGGAAGGTTTGATTTATGAGCCGAGACCGGGGCGATTGAGGTATTTGGGATAATTAACTTTGTGGGGAAAGTTATTGACTTTGTTAATGTAAGAAAATAGCACACGGACTAACACGGAAAACGCGGATTTTTATAAGGGGTTGGAATGTAATTTATAGTCCTTCAATTTCTAAATCTAAGTCGTCGCCGAGCATTGCTTCTTGCTGTTGGTGTAATTCTATTCGTGCTTTCTGTTTTTCTCTTGCTTTTTTCATTTCGACGAGGTCGTTGAGAGTTACATTTGAAAGGTCTTCTCTTATTGAGAAATCAATTTCACCTTTTGATAATTTTTCTAATTGTTCTTTTTTTAATTGTATTTCCCTTTCTCTATCTTTTGATTTGCTTGGTTTTAGTGAACCCATTTTTTCGTGGACTTGTTTTAAAATTTCCTGTTCTTCATCTTTTGTTCGCGTGAAATTAATTTTTGTTTTGTGGTTTTTCAGAAGTTTTATGTCGAGGAATAATTCGAGTTTCGCGAAAATTTCTTCGAAATCCTTTGGGATTTTTCCTTTTTCGATTGCCTGAATTGTTTCGACGGGGATTTTGGTTTGTCTGGCGAGTTGATTGACTGTGATTTTTTTTCGGCGACGGGCGATGTTAAGAGCCCAAAAATAATTGTCGAGTACATTTTCGTTGACTTGTTTTTTTGGCGGGACTTTTAATCTTGCGAGATTGCCTTGTGTGATTGTTTGGTCTTCGCTGATTTCGGTTGCATCGCGCATGCCGGACATTATTTCCATTCGTTCGCGAACGGTATATCTTTCATTGGCTCTGTTGAGTTGGGACTCGGATGGTTTTTTTATTATCGGAATTCCTTCTTTTTTCGCGCATTCTTCACAGACATTAATCATCTCGTCTCTTGATATCCCTTCGAAAAGTTTAACTTCGTCTGGTGTCTGCTTGCAAATTGTGCATCTTGTCATAAAATTGTATAGAAATTTGTTTTTTAAGGAATGTTGTTGTGGAATATACTAATTTAGGAGGGGTTGGATTGTTTCTGGACTTTCTAAATTATATAATATTTTATCATTGTTAATTATTAATGCTGGGAATTGTTTTATTTGGTATTGATCAAGCAATAGGTTTAGAGATGTTAGGTTTTGGTCTGTTGCTATTGGGATTAATAATATGTCACTTTGTCGTTGTTTTAGTTCTAATAATATTTTTGACCAAACTTCTTGTGTTGCTTTTTTTTCTACCTGTTTTGTTTCATATTCGTAAAGATAAACGATGAGGTTGTAATTATTGCATCGTTTTAATGAGTCCTGATTATTTATCCAAAGGATTGTTCTTAGTAGGTCGTATTTTTTATGGAGAAGTTTTATGCCTTCTGTTAGTTTTCCTGATGCTTCGTATTTTTCAAGTAATTTTGCTTCTTCGTAAACTTGATCTGCAAAATTTATGTTTTTTGTTTTTAGAGATTCGCAATTTAAATTTGAATTATCTAATAGTCTTGAATTGGCCATCGCGTCGGTGAGACTTATTTCGGAACGAATATAAAAGTTATTTATTTTATTTGAATTCCCTGTTTCTATTAGCATTCCGAAGAAAATTCCTATTAAGAATATCAGAACTGTGACTAATAATGCTTCCCAAAATACGTGTTTTTTACTTTTTAACATTTTACCATGTGTTGTACCCTCTCATATATTTGTAAAATGCTACTATTAATAGAGGTGGATACATGAGTAAATAGAAGAACGAGTATATAAATATGTCGCGGAGGGGGTGCCCTGTAATGAATCCTTTTTCTTTTGATATTGACATTGCTGTTATTGTATAAGCAAATCCTACTGTGAAAAGAAAAATTCCGAAGAAAAATAATATACTCGGGGACACACTTAAATCTTGCATTGTTATGAGTGCAACTTGTGCCGCGACAGAATATTTTATTATGAGATATCTAACTATTATATATCTTGTTAATCTGTATAATAAAAAGAAGAGCCCGGTTAACCCTAAAAACCAGGACATTATGAAAAATGGCATTATGAAATAACCGAGCATTCCGACTTCGAGAATTTTTTTTCTGTATTTGGCGACGGTTTGCATTCCACCGACGTTCCATCGTATTCTTTGATGAAACCAAGACTTAATGGTTGTCGGGGGAGAAGAACGGACTATCGCTGGGATTGACATTTGTATTTTCCAACCTTTTGAAACGAGATGCCATGTTAATTCAATGTCCTCGGTCATATTTTTCGCGTCGAAACCGTTGACTTGGTCGAATGCTTTTTTTCTGTAAATACTTAATGGCCCGTTTGTAACATATATTGAATCTAGAAATCCGAGGAGCTTTCTCGTGAATGCTATGATCTTGTATTCTATTGCTTGAATTCTTGTAAGAAAATTTTTTGGATTAGAAACGAAAACTCTTGATGTGACTCCACCTGTTTTTATGTCATTAAAAAATCCTATCATTTGAGAGATTGCGTTTTTGCTTGGTATTGAATCAGCGTCGCTGAACCCTATTAATTCTGTTGTTACATATTTTGCTCCGAAATTTTTTGCCCCAGCAGCACAACCTGTGTTTTTTGGTGTTTTAAGGGCTATAACTTGTGAATATTTTTTGGCGCATTGTTTTATTATATTGTATGAATTGTCTGTGCTGCAGTCATCTACTACTATTATTTTTTTTAGGCCATTGTAATCTGAAGAGAGGAACGCCTCTATGTTTTTGGCTATGGTTTTCTCCTCGTTAAAACATGGGATTACTATTGATAATGGAAGAATTTTGTTTGGTTGAACTATTTCGTAGATTTGTTTTTTGTTTTGTATGTACGTGAGGACGTAAATCATTAATATGTAAAAAGCTATGAAGGTGTAAATGAAATAAAGTATAGTTAGAAATTCCATGTTAATGATTATCAAAATGATTATAAAAGGTTAATTGTTGAGGGGATTATGAAGTGGTATTGGGTGGCTTTGTGCGTCGTGGTAATTTTTTTATTTTGTTTGTTTTCTATAAGATTTATTGGCTTGAGGCATATCGATGATGTTAATCCTTTTATGAATTGTTCAGTTGAATATTTGGAGAAGTCGGATGTTCTCTATGTTGTGCCGTATTTTGATGGGGTTATGATTAATGAGTCAAGAGGGTGGTGTGATTTTATTTTGTCTTTGGACAAAGAGATTGGAATGCATGGAATTAAGCATAGTTATAATGAGTTTTTTTATAATGTCTCTTTGAAGGATTTAGAATTAGGAATGGAAATTTTTGAGAGTTGTTTTGGGTTTCGGCCAAGTAGGTTTAAGGCACCGCAATTGAAATTGAGTATTGAGAATAAGAGATTAGTTGAAGGGCTTGGGATGGAGGTGGATGGGAAATTGTCTCAGATTTTTCATAAAGTTTATCATTGTAATGATAGTGGAGTTATACCGAATTCGTTTCAGGATTTTCTTTAATGTTAGTTGGTTTCTTTTTTAGTTACATTGAAGTATTCGTAGAATTCTTCAGAGAGGGAGAGTTCGACGGTGTGGCCGACGCGTTTTGCTGTGATAAGTCCGAGCTGTCGGAATTTTTTTATGTGGTCGTAAGATTTGTTGCCGCGAATTTTTATTATGACTGATTGTTTTATTGGTTGTTTGTAGGCGATTACGGCGAGAGTTTCTTGTTCGGCCTTTGTGAATTCTGCGTTTCCCGTCGCTAGTTTGTTGATTAGGTAATGATATTTTTCTGCGACATCCATTTTCCACGAGTTGTTTCGGTTGATTAGGCGGAGGACGCCGTGTGAATATTTTTTTTCGAGGCGGTGGAGAATTTCTTTCAGCATTATCGGGTTTATGTCTGTGAGCATAATTAGTTCCTGAAGATTCAGAAATCGGCCAGCGATGAAAAGCGAGGCTTCGACTTTTTCTTCGGAATCTTTTTCTTTGTCTTCGAAAGTATTGTCGAGTTCTTCGGCAGTTGATTCGGTAATTATAGGTGTATTAGAAACATCCTCTTTTTCCATATAAATTGTCGGGAATGAAGTTTTAAAAGATTTGGCTAAGATAATTAATCGTGGATTTCGAATCTGAGAATTGCACCCGTCCCGCCGAGATTGTCGAATTGAACTCCTTCTGATGTTTCTTTTGTAACGAGATGAATTTCCGACGACGATGCTTGTGCGAGTTTTTCAAGGAATTTGATTTTTTCTTTTGGGAGTGATTTTGATATGATCAATTTTTCGACTGCACCTCGGTTTAATCGGTCTTCGACTTCGGCTTCGCCATATGAAACTTTATTTGGTTCTTTTGCAAGTTTTTCAAAAAAGATGTCTAAAATCTGTCTTTGTTTTGTAATTTCTTGTTCGGATAAAACATCCTGACAAAGTTCGACGAGTTCTTCGAGTCCGTGTATTCCGGTGCCGCCCAAATCTTTTACCGCGATTACTTTTTCCTTGAGTGCTGTTACGAGTTGTCCTTGATCGAGAAATTCGTCTTTTGTCGGGATTGGTCCGCCGACTAATATTCCTTTTAATTTTTTATTGTCCCAAAAATGTTTTTTTACCGCTTCGGCCACTCGCTTGAAAAATTCTTTTGCCATTGATTCTCTGATTCGTGCGAATCTTTGAGATGATTGCCCGCCGGCTCGTGTTTTGCCTGGGATTCCGGAGGTCATGTTTTGCAGAAGTTTTATATTTTTGCCGTCGAGAATTCCAATTGAGGCTTCATTTCGTTCAATAATTAAAAGTCCATAAACTTCTTCTGTCTCGAGCATTTCTTTTAGCGGTTCGAGAACAAATGTTTGGTCGCATCGGTAAATTTTTACCTTGAGTTTTTTTGGTGGTTCGATTGCCCAAACCTCGAGAGATTCTTTTCCGTTTTTAATTACATTGCCAGAGAAAACTGCGAGTCCGTTTTGCGGGGTTCTTTCTATTTCTTTTAATTTTCGGGTTGCTCGTTCTAACGCATTGATTACATTTTTTCGTGTGCCTGCTGACTTAATGTTTGTCGCGGTTCCTTTTTCGTCCTCGAGTTGTTTTGTTGTTTGGGTTAGCGTTGCTCCGGCTGGAACCATGACTGTGATTAGTTCTGTGTGTCGTCCTCGGTAACCTTCGAGTTCTTCAACTAAAGTTTCGAGTTCAAATTTTTGTGTTTCGTCCATGTTAGTTTTTAGTTTTTAGTTATTAGTTATTAGTGCGGATTGTTCGGCTTTGCTATTTTGTTTATTGTTGTCATGTTGATATTAGAGAAGGGGTAGTTTTAAAGTTTGGGTTAGGCACTCTCTTAGATTATATGTGTTGGCAATTTCTGCATGTGCTTGCCATCCTTGAAATATTTCTGAGATTTCGCTTGTAGGAATGTGATTGTTGTGGAATAGTTGTATTTTTCTTTTCATACCCCTTATACTTCTTTGTCTTAGTAACTTAAAGTGGTAGTAGTTTCTGAATCCTACGAAGTCTACTACTTTTGATAATGATATAATTTTTGATTTGCTTTTGTGAAGTTCTAATTTTAAATTGTTTTTTAGAAATTTTTTTATTTTATTTTTAGGAATGCTAACTTAAATCTTGAGCAATTTAATATGAGGAAATCGTCGACGTATCTTATATAGTACTTTTCTTTTAATTGATGTTTAACAAAATAATCTAGTTTATTGAGATAAATACTTGTGAAGAGTTGACTTGTTAAGCTTCCTAGTGGCATACCATTTTCTTTGTTGTGGTAATTTTTTAATATCTTTACTATTAGTTGTATTGCAATTTTGTCTTTTATTTTTCTTTTAATAATGTTAATTAAAATTTCATGACTGACTTCTTCAAAGTAATGTTTTATATCGGCTTTTAGACAATAACTACTTGAAGTTAGATTCTTCGTTGTTTTAATTTGAAATTTCTTAAATCTTCTTAATGCGAATGATGTTCCTTTGTTTTTTCTTCCTGCACAATTATCATAAATAAAGATTTTGTCGAAGATTGGTTCGATTATGTTACAAAGGGTGTGGTGAATTATTCTGTCCCTGAAATGTGATTTGGATATTTTACGGGTTTTTGGATCTCGTAGAATAAATGTTTTGAGTGGTCTTGGTTTGTATGTTTGAGTCCATTAGCTCGAGTTGTAAGTCTTGTAGGTTTTCTATCAGGTTTTCTTCGAATTCTTTTACGTCTTTTCTTTTTGATTTTCTTCTTCTCGCCTTCAAGAAGGCGAGAAGAAGGTTTTCCCATTTGTAGATTTTATAGTAGATGTTCTTGTGAGTTTTCATTTCCTAGTTGGCTAGGCCATTTGACCATTGTCGTTCGAATTCGCGGGAACGCCGCACCCGGCGACAAGCCCGAACTCGCCCGCGTAAAGCCCCGACGATAGTGATAGTCTCTTTACCAATTGCCACCATGGCTTCAAGATTCATAATTTTCAATTACTTGTTGTCGCCATTGAATTTTACTGACTCATTCAAGAGTTCTAATAAAGAGGCGTGTGGCCTAGCTCCAAGCTAGGAATCTTTTGAAGAGTTTTGGACTTTTAGTTATTATTATATTCTAAAATATATATTAATCTAATTTTTCGAACCGACGCCTTCGGCGTGAACCAACCCCACGCGACCAACGCCGCTCGAATCCGCGGGAACGCCGTCCCCGGCGTACAGCCCGTCCTCGTACGCGTAAAGCCTCGACGAGCCAGTTTTTTTTGTGAAAACTTTAATGGGGGTTCCATTAAAATCTATTTCTTGCTCATTGTTTGAATAAGAGAATCTCGGATCTGTGATTATTTGTGTTTTTGATGTTTCTATTAGCCTATATCCTTCTTTGTTGTCGGCTTTGTCTACTCTTAATCCGGTAAATCTTGCTGGGTTTTCTGCGTCGTAAGGTGTATTATTTTGATTTCTTGCTATCTCTGCTAAATTAAGTGATAATGAGGAGTTGTCGTTTAAATAAAGTATTGCTTCGTTTGTATCGACATATATTCCTTTGAAGTGATTTTTGCCATTGGCTTTTCCGTGAGTGATTATTTTTATTATATCTTCAAGTGATAATATCGTTGCAACATTTGTTTCTTCCAGTAGTTCTGTTGCCGCTATTATAAATGGTAAACTTGAGCCTGTGGCGTTTTGTATATCGAATCCGCTGTTCATAATTGTCTTGTACCCTGCCGAATTTCTTCCTCCCATTCTTCCGAGTAGAAAATCTTTTACTCTTTGGTATATAAATGAGTCTGCTTGAGTTACACCTAGTTCTCCTATTGGTTTGATGTGTACTTCTAGTTCTGTCATGTAGAATTAGAGTGAGTTTGATATTTAAAGGTTTCTATTGTTGTCATTTTAAAATTAAATATTATGGCAGGCTTTTAAGTCTTTTTCGAATGAGATTAGTTCTTTTGGGATTTTGATTCCGTCTATTGGGTTTCGAAGAGAGATGTTTTTTTCTTTTTTTGTTTTCCAGATTTGGCTATTGAAATTTATTAATTTGGTTATTAGTTGTTGGTTATTAGTTGTTGGTTTTATTTCTGGCCATTTGGATTTTAGAAGGTCGATGTTTTTTTCTTTTGCGATTAGCGCCGTGATTTGTGGTATGATTGGGCAGAGGAGGGTTAGGAGTCGTTCGAGAATGAAATGAAGCGTGTATTTTGCCGAGGCTGATTCGTCGGCTGTGAAGCTTTTGTTTTCGTTGTAGGCGCGGTTTTTTACGAGTTCTATATAGTTTGATGCGAATGTGTTCCAGAGAAAATTTCTTAGTTGTTGCGCTGGATTGTTGAAGTCGTATTTTTCGTAGGACTTGTCGATTTCTTCTGTTAAATTTTCGACGTGGTCGATGAATAATTTGTCCGTCGCTGTTAATGCTGGTTTCGTTTTTGGCTTGTCGAATAGCATCACGAATTTTGAAATGTTTAATAATTTGTTTAGGGATTTATTTTCGGCTTTTATTTTCTCTCTTGAGCAAACAAAATCTCCTTTTGATAAGTCGCCTTCGGTTGCTGCCCATAATCTTAGGGCTTCGGCTCCATCTTCTTTTAGAATTTGTTGTGGGTCTATCACGTTGCCCAAAGATTTTGACATTTTTCGTCCATTGCCGTCGAGAATATGCTGATGAATCCAGACATCTTTGAAGCACGGTTTGTCTGTTTCGAGGAAGCCACGGAGAATTGTGTAGTAAAGCCAGGTTCGAACGATTTCCTTTCCTTGTGGTCTCAGCGTCGCTGGATATGATTTTTCGAAGAATGTGTCGTCGGATTTGTATTTGAGCATGTTAAGTTCTGATATTGATGAATCGAACCAAGTGTCGAGAACTCTTGTTTCACCTATCCATTTATTTTTGGGAAAGTTTGTAACTATTCCTAATATTTTTTTTGTTTTGGCATCTATTACTTCGGATTCTTTTGGTGGGTCTTGTTTCCATGGTTCTGTGTAAGTTTTTTCTGGTGCTATTGCGATTAAATTTTCTGAATACCATAAAGGTATTGGTGTCGCGTAATATCGACGTCTGGAAATTGGCCAATCGATTGATATCGAATCTATCCAATCGTCGAGGATTTTTTTTGAAGTTTTTGGGTAGAAATTTATTTTGTTTGCCATTGCTTTTATTTCTTTTTTAATGTTTAATTGTTTTAGATAAAATTCCGGCATTTCGATGAATTCGATTTCGGCTTTCGAGCGTTCGGAGATTGGAGTTCGGTGAGTTATTTTTTCCTGTTTTACTAATAGGTTTTTTTCTTTAATTAGTTCTATTATTTTTTCTCGTGCTTCTTTCACTTTTAGTCCATTGAGAATTCCGGCTTTTTCGTTCATTCGCCCGTCTTGGTTGATTGCGATTCGTGGGGTTAAATTCATCTCGCGGAAAAATTGAATGTCTGACAAGTCGCCTGCTGAGCACATCATTGCTAACCCTGTGCCTTTGTCAATTTGTGCGAGTGGGTGCGCCCTGATTAGAATTTCTTCGTTAAAGATTGGAGAAATCGCTGTTTTGCCGTCGAGGTTTTTGTATCTTTTGTCGTCTGGGTTGAAGATTACCATCCCGCAGGTTGCGATTAATTCTGGTCTTGTCGTGCCGATCATTATTTCTTCGTCCGTTTCTTTGACTTTCCATTTTATATTGTTGAATGTGGATGGGATTTCTTCGTATTCGATTTCGGAGTCGGCGATTGTTGTTTGGAGTTTTGGGTCCCAATTATTAATTCTTGTGTCTTCATAGATTAGTCCTTTTTTGAAGAGTTCGACGAATGTTGTTTGGGTTAATGTTCGGTATTCTGGGGAGTCGGTGTTGTAGATTGCCCCGATTTTTCCGTTGTCTTTGTAGGATGAGAATGAAATTCCGAGTTTTGCGAATGAGTCGATTGATTCGGCTGAGGCTTCGCTTAGGAGTTGCTCGCATAATTCCATGAATTTTTTTCTGCCGACTTTGAATGGTGATGTTTTGAATTTTTTTTCGGTTGCCATTTCGATTGGGAGTCCGTTTCGGTCGAGACCGAGTGGGAAAAGAACTTCGAATCCTTTCATTCGTCGGTATCGGGCGAAGAAATCCATGAAGCAGTATGTGACGGCGTGACCCATGTGGATTGGTGTGTTGACGTAGGGAGGTGGTGTGTCGATTGAGTAGATTTTCTTTTTTGTTTTTGGGTTGAAGGCGAAGAGTTCTTTGTTTTTCCAATTAGATGTTATTTGGTTTTCTATTTCTGGGCTCCAGTTTTTTATGTCTTTGAAGTTCATGGATATTGGAATGGGAAGAGATTTAAAAGATTTGGTATTTAATTAACCACGGACTACACGGACTTTCGCGGACGTGTTTTGTGGGTGTAATTGAAATGGTAAAGAAATTAAAAATACTTGCTGCGGCGGATTTGCATGGAAGCTTGGATGTTGCGCGGAGTTTGGCGAAGAAGGGGTTGAGGGAGAAGGTTGATTTAATTGTTTTGGCTGGGGATATTTATGGTTATAGCGAGGGCGATGAGAATATTTTGGGGCCGTTTGTCGACGCTGGACAGAAGGTTGTTTTTGTGCCGGGGAATTGTGATTTTGATGAGGAGCATGAGAGGTTGCGGAAGATGGGGAAGAGTATTCATAATTATTATGTGACTTATGGGGATGTTGGGATTGCGGGGATTGGGAGTCCGAATTGGAAGTTGAGTTTGGACGATGGGGATTTGGTTGCTATAAGGAATAATTTTGAAAGGATGAAGCCGAAGAAGCGAATTTTGGTTTCGCATTTGCACGCGGCTGGGACGATGGCTGAGTTTTCTGGGATTGCCGGTGAGGAAATTTTGCGAGATGCGGTTAAAGAATTTAAACCTAATTTGTTAATCTCGGCGCACATTCATGAGGCGGAAGGAATTGAGGACAGGATTGGGAAGACGCGGGTTGTGCAGGTTGGGCGGCGGGGCAAAATTATAGAAGTATGATTTTGCCGGGGGTTGGCATTCTTTGAATGCCGGGGGTTGTTTCGTTTTACGAAACGGGGGTTGCGACTTTGTCGCGGAAGTTGTGCTACGCACGGGGCTTGGTTAGGGAGTTAGCGTTGGGATATTAGTAATAGAATAGGTTGTAAGAGGTGGTACGAGCGGAACGAACGAAGTGAGTGACCTCGTGAGTTTCCAATCTCCGAAAATTC
>CAYXTT010000001.1:66107-69760 GCA_964468545.1 Candidatus Woesearchaeota archaeon | reverse complement strand
AATGATGGGAGTTTGAATTTTGGGACGGGGGATGTTTCTGTTTCGGCGTGGATTAAAACTATAAGTATATCAGGAACTCCTATGATTGTTTCTCAAGGGGCGGGCGCAGGAAGAATTTGGATATATTATAATTTGAATAGCGTTGGTTTAAATTGTTATTTTGGGGCTGGGAAAGATTATTATTCTTCTAAATCTTTTGTGTTGGATAATAGCTGGCATAATGTTGTAGGTGTTTGGGATAGAAGTGGAAATGAAAGTTTGTATATAGATGGAGAGTTTGTGTCTTCAGGAAGTATTTATGGAGCAGTATCAGATTCTTGGAGTGTTGGTTCGAATTTTAGAATAGGGTATTCAGTTTATAATAATTATATTAATGGTTCAGTTGATAATGCGATGATTTACAATCGTGCTCTTTCTGCCGAGGACGTGAAGGCGATTTATGATGTGGAGAAGAAGGTTTAAATAATTCTTTTCGTTGTTTGTTTCATGAGAATGTTTGTTTATTGTTTATTGTTTATTTTTTTTTGCGGGAGTGTTGTTGCGGTTTCGGGGGTTGTGCCCGGAAGTTATGAGATTAATTTTACGTCGGGATATAGTGGGAAGTTTGTTTTTGATTTTGTTGTAGATGGCGATGCTGATTTGTATGTCTATGGGGATTTGGCTAAGTATGTGAGGTTGGACAAGGAGAGGATTTTTGGTCGGGAGAAAGTTGTTGCGATTTTGAATTTGCCGTCGGAGATTGAGAGTCCGGGGGTTAGTCAGATATTTGTTGGTGCGCGTGGGAATGGGGTGGATGTCCGTGGGGTAATTAAGGTTGCGGTTCCTTATCCCAAGGAATATATTGAGTTGGAGTTAAGTGCGCCGAGTGTTAATTTTGGAGAAGTTGTTGATATTGATTTGAAGATGTCTAATTTTGGAAAGCAAGTTGTTAATGTAATTCCAAGTATTGAAATTTACAAGGATGAGAAATTGATTGGGGTTTTTCGCGGGGAGAACGAGATACTTAATATTTCGAAATTTTTGGGTTTTAATGTTTCTTTTGATAGTTCGGATTATTCTCCTGGAGATTATGTTGCGGTTGCTTTGGTTAATTATGGGAATAGGAGTGGGAGGGTTGAGAATGTTTTTAGGGTTGGTGAGTTTGCGGTTAGGATTTTGAATTATAGTGATGAGTTTGTTGAAGGAGAAGTTGGCAGATTTGAGGTCGGGGTTGAAAGTTTGTGGAATGATAAAATGAAAGATGTTTATGCTGAGATTAGAGTTGTTGGTTCGGATGTTGGATTTGATAGTTCGATTGTGAAATTAGGTGAGTGGGAGAAGAGGGTGCTTGTTGGGGCTTTTGATGGCTCGGGTTTTTCTGCGGGAGATGTTGGCGCGAAAATCATTTTGCATTATGATGGCGGGGTTGTTTCCGAAGATGTTATTTTGAGAATAGTTAGGAATGTGGATTATATTTTTTATGGTTGCGTTTTTGGTTTTTTGGTTTTGGTTGTCGGTTTGATTTGGTTTCTTTTTTTTAGAAAAAAAGTTGATAAGTAGCTTTTTATATTATAGAATGTTGATTATTTAATGAGGAGAAATGTTTTGTTTTGTTTTGTTTTGTTTTTGTTTGTTTGCTGTATTGGGATGTATTTTTTGCCGAGTAGCGTCGCTGAGAATGTTGTCAATGATAGTGGGGTGGTGAAATTTTTTGTTGGGCAAATTAGGACCGTGACGATTTCTTCTCCGGAAAATATAACTTATAATTTTAATGTCGGGGTGCCTCGTCTTATTGATTTGAATGTTTCGGCGGATTTTCCCGTCGCTGTGAATGGGTGGAAATATTCGCTTTATGATTTGAGGCATAAGGTTTATAGCGAGTATGATACATTTTTTACTCCGAATAGTTCTATTAGCGCGGTGAGATGGTGGAATTTGTTGACAGTTTTTGCTCATGAGGAAGATGGGGCTTGGTGGAATTCGAGTGCCCTTTTTTATGTCAATGTTTCTAATTCCCCCCCTGTTTTAGGTGACATTAATGACCCAATTCTTGTTTGCGAGGGAAGGTCGCTTTCTTATAATTTTAATGCGACCGACGCTGATGAGGATGATTTGACGGGAGATATTTCTCCGAAGAATCCTTTTTATTTGAATTCGCTTGGGAGGGGCGGACCTGGAACTAATATGAGTTTGTTTAGGATCGTTTCTGGGGTTTTGAAAAAGAGTCAGGTTAAGAATTATGCGGAGACGATTTCTGTTATGGACCCTTCGAAGTTGGTTGATAGTTATGTTGCTAATATTAGCGTGATAGAAATTAATAATCCGCCGACGATGGTTGGACTTGGGGCGCAGACTGTTTGGTTGACGGGTGAGAATTCGAGTTTTTATCATCAGATGAGTGTGACGGATGTTGAAGATGGGATTGTAAGTGGTGGGAAATTTAGTTTTAATTTGACTTGGGGGCATGGAGAAAATTTGTTTGATATTAATAATGTTAGTGGAGTTATGAATTATAGTCCGGTGGTGGGGCAGGATGGAAAAGTTTATTCATTGACTGTTTGTGCTACGGATAATGCATTGAGTAATGTGCATGAAAATATTAGTTTGTGTTCGCCGAGAGATGGGGACGCCGAGAGTGTTTGCGATGATTTTACTTTGACGGTTACTAATGAGAACAGGGCTCCTGAAATTATTAATTATACTCCGATGAATGTTAGTTTTAATATTGGTGGTACAACGAGTTCTTCTTTTTTCACTGAAGTTTACGATGCCGATGGAACGATTCCGGATATTGATTGGTATGTTGATGGAGTATTAAAAGAACATAATGAAAATATGTCTAATGATAATTTTGATTATACTTTTGGGTGCGGAGTTTCTGGGAGTCATTATGTTAAGGTTGTTGCCAGCGATGGATTGTTGAGCGATAGTCAAAGGTGGAATATTAGTGTTGGTCTTGTTGCTTGTCCTGTTGTTGTGTTTGGTGGAGGTGGTGGAGGTGGTGGGAATATTATTTGTTGGGAGAATTGGGTTTGTAATGATTGGGATGTTTGTCAGAATGTAAAGAGGTCTTTTGATGCGAAGATGTTATCATTGGAAGACTATCTTTTGACAAGGGAAGAGTGCGTGCAGATTGGGTATGAAGATGAGAGATTTTGCGGGTTCCAGATAACTTCTTGTATTGATTTGAATAATTGTAGTTATTCGACGCCGGTTGCGCCGAAGCCGTTGGAGAAAAGGGTTTGTTATTTTACGGAGAATCCAAATTGTTATGATGGGATAACTAATTGTCATGATGGAGGTTGTGAATTATTGGTTGATTGTGGCGGACCGTGTGAGCCGTGTGCGACTTGTTCTGATGGAAAACAAAATCAGGGAGAGAATGGTGTTGATTGCGGCGGGCCGTGTCCCTTTGCCTGTCCGCCAGAGCAACCGTCTAATTTGATTAGTAATTTGTTAATTGTACTTTCTATATTGTTGGTAATTTTGATTTTGTATATTTTATACAAGGTGATTAAACTAAGTAGAGAGTAGTTGGTAGTGAGTAGTTGGTAGTGTTTGTTGCGCGATTCGTTCGCGCTTGTGGGGGATGAGGAGAAAAAAATGAGGAGAAAAATTGGACGGGGAAATTGGTTGTTGATGTTTTTAGTTCTGGTCGGGATGGTTGTTCTGGT
>CAYXTT010000001.1:0-66007 GCA_964468545.1 Candidatus Woesearchaeota archaeon | reverse complement strand
GACGGGGAAATTGGTTGTTGATGTTTTTAGTTCTGGTCGGGATGGTTGTTCTGGTAATGGCTTCTCCGAGTTGGAATGAAGCAGAGGGGGGAGCTTATTCTGGTTTTGAAGATACGCCGTTTTTTTATAATTTTAGTGCGAATGTTACGAATTCTGTATTGGGGATGGTTTTTTCTTTTTATTCAATTAATAATTATAATTCTTCGAATTCTAATTTGGAGTTGTTATTTCCGTGGATAAGTTTAAATTCTTCTTCGGGAATGATGAAAATTAATTCTACAAATAATTCTCAATCGGGAATTTTTAATATTTCAGTGAGCGTCGTTGATCCTTCAAAGGCTGGGAGCGTTGGTCCTTTTGTTTTTAATATTTCTTCGGTTAATGACGCTCCTGTTTTTACGGAGCTTGTTGATGGTGGTTCTTATCAATTTAATGAGAGTTCTGTTAATTTGATTCGACAGTATAATGCGACGGATGAGGAGGGTGAGGTGAATTACAGCGACGGTTATCCGCTTAGTTTTGATTATAATATTAGTTGGTGCAATTCTACTTTGAGTGCGACAGATTGTAATGATTTGTTGAATTTGTCTCTTGGTAGCAATAATAAGTCGATGATTTTGAATTTTACTTTGGCGAATGATTATGTGGGATATTATAATGTTAGTTTTTGGATGAATGATTCTTATGATGCTCAGACCGGAATAAATGTGACGTTTGAAGTAGTGAATGTTAATGATGCTCCGAATGTAACTTTTGCGTGTGATAATAATCGAGATATGGTTGAGGATGAGGTTATGAGCTGCTGGGTTAATGCGACGGATATTGACGAGAGTAATAATTTGACTTTTGCGATTAGTTCTGGTTTGGCTCAGTTTACCTTTAATGATTCTACAAAAAGTTATGTTTATATTTGTTCTGGTGTGGGGCAGTGTAATGCGTCGGCGAATGTAACTTTTGTTTTGAACGATTCTGCTGTCGGTAATTGGTCTGTGAATATTAGCGTGACCGATACAGGTTCGATAAACACTATTGGTTGGGAGAGTTTTTCTTTTTTCGTGAATAATATTGAGGATTTAGTTTATGTTGACGATGTTGCTGATTTTTGGGCGTTTGAGAATATTACTAAGGGTATTACCGCTTACGACGACGATTTTTTGGTTTCTGATTCTCAGTCGTCGGTGGAGGATGAGAGATTAAATTTTAGTTCTAATAATAGTGCGTTTGTTTATTTTAGGAATGTTGGTGGGTCGAGGGTTAGTAGCTTGAGTAATTTACAGGAAGATGGGAATACTAATCATCGTGTTGTGACGGCTTATGTTGATTGGGATGCTATGAATCGTTCTGGTCTTGTTAGTGGCGAGAATGTGACGATTAATATTAGTGTTGTTGATACGGCAGGTAATTATAATTGGACGGTGTTTAGTATGATTTTTGATAATAGTAATAATTTTCCTGTTTGGAATAGCAGTGCGATTTATAATTTTTCAATAGAAGAGGATAATTCAAGTTGGGGCGGGATTAATTTGAGCGATGGATATGTTAGCGACGCTGATGGTGAGAATATAACTTTTTATTATGTTAATTATACGCAATTTAATGATTTCAATTTGAGTAATTCCAGTGGGAGTTGGGTGATTAATTTTACCCCCGGTGATGTTGATGTTGGTTATCATGGCATAACGGTTTATGCGAGTGATGGCAATGTGAACGTGACTCATCAATTTAATTTTACCATAGATAATGTCGACGATACTCCGGTTATATATGATTTTTATAGGTCAGATAATTCGACGACGATTAGTAATGGTTCGACTGTTTTAGTATCTGAAAATAATGCGACGACCTTTATTTTAATAATTAATGATGACGATTTTTTGATTCCTTCTGCGCAGAGGAGTTATTATAATGAGTCGTTAAATGTCGGAATTATTGTTACTAATCTTACTGGAGGTAGTGAGGATTTGTTTAATTTTTCGTTTGTCGAGTTTGGAAATCCGAGTAGTCAGAGTGTTTCTTATAATGCGACTTTTACTCCAAATATTTCTCATGTCGGCGATTATTTAATTTTTGTTAATATTAGTGATAGTTTTGGTGTTCCTGTTGGCAGGAGTTTTTATTTGAATATTAGTGCGAGTCTTGAGGCGCCGGTTTTAGATTCTATCGATAATGTTTCTGTTACGATAAATGATTATGTTGATTTTAGCGTGACAGCGACGGATAATGAGGATGATTATAATGGGATTAATTTGAGTTTTTTTATTGAGCGATTAAATGTGAGTGCTCCGAATTTAAGCATTGGGAATGAGACGGGGAGGATTGAGTTTAATTTGAGTTTTAACGAATCTTATGCGGGGATTTGGGGATATAATGTTACGGTTAATGATTCTGATGGAATGACTGATGTTGAAACTTTTTACATTTATATTTATGGGAATGCAACTCTTGTGTCGCCAATTTCTGGGAGTGTTTTTAATTTGACTGAGAATATTACCGGTGTTTTGAATTTTACAATTAGTCATTCTGTTGGTGATAATTTGACCTATGAGTTTTGGATTGATTCTATTAGTTGTGGTTATCAAAATAGTTCTGATTGTAGTTATGAAAATTTAGTGTTTAGAAATATGACTAGTTCTTTTGGCGACGGAAGTGTTTTCGGCTGGGTATTTACTCCGAATTTTACCGACGAGAGTTACAGAAATTATAAAAATTTGACGGTTGTTGTTTATCCAAATGTTACGACGCTAAATTCCAGCCAGAGATTGTCGGTTGTTAGTAATTTTAGTTTTAAGTTGAATATTAGTCATACTAATGCGCCAATTGTTTTCGTGTCGGCAATTGGAAATTCTCAAGCGAATTATGATCAGGATATTAGTTATGATTTGGGTAATTATTTTTCTGATGTGGATTCTGACGATAGTTATTATCTTCAGAGTGTGAATCTGACTATTTTATCGAATGTATCGTCGAGCAATATTGATGCAAATAGTGTTAAAATTCCCGCAAATATTTCTTATAATAATTGGGGATTGGTTTTTAGTACTGGATATAATACTGCATTTTCTGAATTGGTAAATGTTACGGCGTTAGATATTAGCTTTGTTGATAATTCAAGTTTGACGAGTGCTACGTCTAATAATTTTAAACTTACTTTTACTGCGCCGACGGTTACGGAAACCACGGTTCCTACTCCTACGAGTGGCGGGTCGAGTACTCGTCTGAAGTATTTTTCTTTGAGGATTGTTGTTCCTCAAGATGTGATTATTTCTGATGAGAATTATATTGAGGTTCCTTTTAGTTTACAAAATGCTGGGACAGTTGATTTGAATGGGATTAGTTTGACGAGTGAGATTCTTTACGATGGGCAGTTTTCTGATAATATTAGAGTTGAAGTTAATGATACCTTTATTCCAATATTGAGAGTTGGTGAAAAGAAAGATTATTCTATGAAAATTTTTGTTGATACTCATAAAGCTGGTAAGTATAGGGCGACGATTTTTGCGAACGTGGCTTCTCCCAAACTTACTGATTGGGGATATTTTTTTATTGAATTGAAAAAAATTAATGAGACAGAGGCAGATAATATTTTGATTTTTACAGAGAAGCTTATTTCAGAGAATCCACAGTGTTTGGAATTAACCGAATTGCTTAATCAGGCTAGGGAGGCATTTAATTCTGGAGATTTTTCGACTGCTTTGAATTTAGCGAGAGAGGCTCAAGATGCTTGTCGGGAGGCGATTGCTTCTAATGAGCAAATTAAATATCCTATTATTGGGCTCGTTAGGGACAATTTTTATTATATTTCCTTTTTAACATTGGTTGTTTTTGTTTTAGGATTTATTTTTTATGTCTATAAAAGGATAAGGTTTAATAAATATAAAGTGAATGAATTACAATGATAGAAGAGATGTCGGAGGTTGGAAGTTTTTGTGATGAAAAAAGAAGGTGATGGTCGGAAGCTTTCTGGTGTTGCTGATGCAAAGCGTATGTTTGCTCAAGTTGAAGAAGAGATGTCTAAGATTATTGTTGGGCAAAAGGATATAATTCATGGGATTTTGTGTGCTATTATTTGTGATGGGCATGTTTTAATCGAAGGTGTTCCTGGGGTTGCTAAAACTGTAATTGTTAGAGCTATGGCCAAAGTTCTTGGTTGTGATTCGAAAAGAATTCAGTTTACTGTTGATCTTTTGCCGACGGACATTACTGGTATTATGAGTTATGATTCGAAAAAGGGTTTTGAAATTTTGAAGGGTCCTATTTTTACAAATTTTGTTTTAGCTGATGAAATTAATCGTAGTCCGTCGAAGACTCAGTCGGCTTTGTTGGAGGCGATGCAGGAAAAGCGGGTCACGATTTCTCGGAAGACGTATGATTTACCTAGTCCGTTTTTTGTTATAGCTACAGAGAATCCATTAGAAGTGAGCGGGGTTTATTCTCTTCCTGAGGCACAGATAGATAGATTTTTGTTTAAATTATTGATTGGCTATCCAGAACATGATGAAGAGAAAGATATTTTGAGTAAAAATGTGACGACAAAATTATTTGAGCAGTATAATTTGAAGAGTGTTTTGTCGCCGACTTTGATTCTTAAGTTGCAAGAGATGGTTAAGCAGATTTTTGCTTCGAAAGCGATTGAAGAATATATTGTTAAGATTGCCGATGAGACGCGAAGTAAAAATTCAGAGTATTCAAAATATATATCTTATGGTGGTTCTCCAAGGGCTTCTATCGCTATGTATATTGCTGCCAAAGCTGAGGCATTAATGAATGGCAGGAATTATGTTACTCCGTCCGATGTTCAATCTGTTGCTTATCATGTTTTAAGACATAGAATTATTTTAAATTATGAAGCCGAAGCCGAGAAGGTTACTACGGATCAGATTATTAAACATATTCTTGGTAGAGTCAATGTTCCGTAATGAAAGATAGAGATGTTGAGAGTTATAAAGTTGCAGGTGATACGCCCCCGGATTTAAAAATTCCAAAAGGGGCTAAATTTAATGTTGATGTTCCAGGGGCTATTGCTGAATTTGAATCGGCGTTGCGTAGATTTCCTATAAAGAAGATTTTGTATAATATATTGTTTAGAGGGAGGGGTTTAGAGTTTGATTCTTATAGGCAATTTGAATCATCTGATGATGCTAGTATGATTGATTGGAAGGCGTCGTTGCGAGCCAATAGTCTTTTGGCGAAAAAATATGTTGAAGAGAGGGATTTGAGTGTTTATTTTCTTGTTGATGTTAGTAGTAGTATGCTTTTTGGTTCGAGAGATAAGTTGAAGGCAGAATATGCGATAGAGATTGTTTGTGCGTTGAGTCATTTGATTATGACTTCTGGTGATAGAATTGGACTTGTAATGTTTAGCGATAAGATTGTTAAATTTTTGCATCCATCGAATAGTAAGAATCAATTTGCACTTTTTATGAAATATCTTTCTGATACAGGTCTTTATGGTGGTGGTTTTGATTTAAAAGTTGCGATTGATAGTGTTCTTAATTATGTTAAAACTCCGTATACAGTTTTTGTTTTAGTTTCTGATTTTATTAAGATGAATGAGAATAGTGCACGAAGACTTCGTTTGATAGGTACTCAGTTTGAAACTTTTGCGATTATGACAAGGGATGAGTTAGACGAGAATTTACCAAGGACGAAATATCAATTTGCATTGCAGGATCCTTATTCTAAAAGGCAAATGATTTTAGATCCAGAGATTGCGGTTGAGAGGTATAGGGCTGCAGTTATTAGACAAAAAGGGAAGGTGAAGGAGATATTTAAAAAATCACGGATTGATTTGTTGGAATTGATGACGAATAAATCTTTTGTTATCCCGACTATTGCTTTTTTGAAGTTTCGGGCCGATAAGGGAGGCAGGATATGAGATTAGAAATTTTATGTTTTGAGTTCGTCGATTGTTTTGTTCGTCGATTGTTTTGTTTGTCGGTGATTGAGGAATTGAGAAGTGGGAGTGTGTGGTGATGCAGTTTTTGTTTCTTTATCCTAGGTTTTTGTTTTTGTTTTTGTTATTTCCATTTTTTGTTTTCATATATTTTTTTGGCTTAATATATAATAAAAAGAAGGCCGTGGTATTTGGTAATTTTGCAGCTATGGAAAGATTTTATGATATTGAATTTTTTTCTAAAAATTTTTTGGCTCTTTATATTAATTTAATTATTTTGGTTTTATTGATTTTTTCGTTGGCTGGGACCTCTATTTCTTTTGATGCCAGTAGTAGTGCTTTTTCGTTTGTTATTGTTGTTGATACTTCGGAGAGTATGAGTGCTATTGATGTTTCTCCGAATCGATTGGGCGCTGCAATTATTGAAGCTAAAAATTTTGTTGATTTATTGCCAGTTGGGGTTGAGATTGGTGTTATTGGTTTTTCCGGGGATGCGTTGGTTTATCAGGAGTTAGATAGTTCCAAATTAAAAGCGAAGATGGCTTTGGATGAATTGACTTTTGGAAGCGTTCAGGGAACGAATGTTTATAATGCTGTTGTTAGTGCTAACAAACTTTTTGGGAAAGAGCAGATGAAATCTGTTATTTTAATTAGTGATGGACAGTTGAATGTCGAGGATGCCCCGAGAATTATAAGGTATATGAATACGAATAATTTAATGGTGAATACGATTGCGGTTGGAACTATTGAAGGAGGTGTGACAAATTTTAATACTATTTCAAAATCTGATGAGGATTTTTTGAAGTCGTTGGCTTTCAATAGTGGTGGGCAATTTTTTAGGGTTAATGATATTAATGAGATGGGGGAATCATTTAATAGTTTGGTGAATAAAATTTCCAAGCAAGTGACTATTGATTTAACGTTTTATTTTTTGCTTGTTGCCGTTTTTCTTTTTAGCATTTTATGGGTTTTATATAATTTAAGATTTAAAGTTGTGCCGTAATATTTTATTTTGAGAGGATTATTATTTTTCCAGAATATTTTTTGAATTTGGTTAGGTTGGTTGAATAGACGGAGAATGTCATGTTTTTGGTTTCATTTGGATTTAGAAAGAAATTGTTTTCGGATGCGATTATATATTTTGTTATTTCTCCCGATGATTTGATGGAGATTTTTTTGGGTTTGTCGTCGCTGTTTGTTATTGCGATGGCTCGAGAGGCACTGCTGTTTGGAGTGATTCGTCCAAAGGTTAGCTCGTTTGGGTTTAGGTCGAAGCCGGGTTTGTTGCCCACGAGGAAGCTGGTTTTTATTATTGTTTTTTCTGTTTGTGAGTTGTAGCTAAGAATGAATGGGATAGTAAAGGCGAGAGCGAAAAAGATGATTATATATTTAATTTCGTTTTCCATTTCGTTTTTTTGCAAGTTTTTTTAACTGTCTTATTTTTTTAAGTAGATAAATTAGTATGATTCCGACGGTGATTCCCGTGATGATTGTTATGTATAGCAAGTAGTTTATTTTTCCGACAGGTTTTTTGATGTAAATTGCTACCAGTTTGCTTGTTGTTTCGTTGTCGTAGGAGAGCATTATGTTCGCAATATATCTTTTGGTTTCGAAGTTTGTCGTGTCGAGGTATCCTGTAAGATTTTTGATTTCCCACGGGGCAGTGTTTGTTGATACTGTTTTGAAACCTGTTATAAATTTGCCGTTATCAGTGATTGAAACTTCTGCGAATATTTCATTTATTTTACTGTTCCATTTATTTTTTATTTCGATATTAAATTTATTTATTTTTCCTTTTTCGAAGAGATAGTCGTAGTCTGTTATCTCTACTAAGAATTCGCCGATTCGAAATGTTTTGTTTGTTTCTATTATTGGTCCATAATTTACCGTCGCTGTTGCTTGATATTCTCCTGGGGGGAGATTTTGTGTCTTTAGGATTTCTATTAAAGTTGTTGTGTGTTTTGGTTCGAGTGTTGTTCTGTTTAGAATTTTGGTTAGTAGGTTGTTGGATTTATTTTCTTTGTATATTTCTATTTTTGGATTTATGGAGATTTCTTCGGTTCCGAGGTTTTGAATTTCTAGTTTACAGTTTGCTTCTTCCCCTTCGTTGATATTATTTATTTCAAATGTCGCTTCGGCGTATTTTCCTGGGTAGGGAACGAGAATATCAATTCTTCCCTGAATTGCGGCGATTCCACCTATAGTCGTTTTTCCGTTTTCTTTTGCTTCTATTGCCCCGACGATTATTTGGTGTGTTCCGGGTTTGTCTATTTTTTGCGGGAGTTTTATTGTTACTATAAATTTTCCTGAGCCGATGAAGTAAGTTTCGCTTAGATTTGTGTAATTTGCGAGGTCTCCTTTTATGTAAACTTGTACTCCTTTGGTTGGGTCTGTGTTGAAAGATTGAAATTCGAATGATTTTTGCAGACCAGGTTCGAAAAATTCTTTGTAGTGTACAGGAGTAATACCTACGCCACCTGCAGAAATGATGTTTGTGGATAAGGAAATAAATATTATGAGTTTTAAAATAGTAATCCTCTTCATGAGGTGTTGAATAAATTCTAATTTATAAATTATGTGTATGTTCCTATTGCGACTATTCCGACTGTTTTTTCGCCTGTTGCATCGTTAGGAATGTATAATTCGAAATCAATATCTATTTCGTCGAGGGCGGATGAATATCCAAAGACAGAGCATGCTGTTTGAAGAGTTGTGTTAATTGTTGCGTATGAGCTGAATGTTTCGGTACCGGTGCATGCTCCAGTGTTTGAGGCACTGTCTGTTGTTTTTGCTTTGAATGTTGGGCTTGTTCCTCCGATGAAGTCGGCTACTGATTTGTTTGTTGAGAGTGTTAAGCTTACATTTACATTTCCAATGTTTTCGAGAACTAATTGTCCATTTTGTGCTGCCCATGTTCCTTCGCCTTGACTTCCTTCGCTGTTTATTGTTGCCCCTGCTTGTCCTCCATTCACTGCACCGGCGCCGAAATCTAGAATAGCTGTTGTGAAGTTTAATGCTCCTGAGCCGGATATTGTGACATTGACTACTCCTGTTTCATTATCTGTTACTGCAAATCCGGTGATTTTAGTTCCAATGGAAAAAAGTGAAATTAATATTACTGCGATGGCGAAGTATCCTATGATTTCTGTTATATTAATTTTCATGATTGTTCACCGCTGGTAAGTTTGTCTTCGACTTGTGGTGGAAGAATATTAATTCCGACGCTACTTCCTTTTATTGAGTTTCCTGTGACTGGTGTAGTTGTTGAAACTTCTTCTGTGTTAGAGAATTGAATTGCAATTGTGATTCCGGCTAAAACTATTGCGATAATAACCAAGATTGTCACGCTTTTTTTTGTTAGCATACTTTTCTATGATTTTTGTATTTATAAATATTCGGGTTTTGAAGATGTTATTTATGTTGGCAATAAATTGAGGAGCGTGGTAGATGTTTTTGTTTTGGTGGGTCGAGAATTGTTTTGTTTATTTGTTTTTGAATTTGATTTCGTTGGATAAGAGTTTTCTTAGTGTGTCTTTGAGGGTTTCGATTTTTATTCTGATTTGTTTTTCGGTGTCGCGGTCGCGGATTGTGATGTCGTTGTTTTTGAGGGAGTCATAGTCAATTGTGATTGCGTATGGGGTTCCTTCAGTCGCGCTTCGGAGATATCGTTTGCCGATGCTGCCTGATGTGTTATAGTCGATGATGAAATTTTTTTCGAGGTCTTCTTTTATTTTTTTGGCGAGTTTTGTTAGTTCGGGTTTTTTCATTAGCGGGAAAATTGAGATGTCGATTGGCGCCATGTGGTATGGGATTTCGAAAGTTGTTTTACCTTCCTGTTCTTTTTTTTCTTTGTAGAATAAGTCGATGAGTGCGTAGGTTGGGCGGTCGGTTCCGAAGGCGATTTCTAAAACGTGAGGTGTGAATTTACTTCCATCCTCTCGTGTTGCTTCGAGTTTTTGTCCGGAGAATTTTGAGTGCTGTGTGAGGTCGTAGTCTGTTCGGTCGTGGACGCCGCACATTTCTGTCCAGCCATATTCGTTGAGATTTACTTCGAGGTCCCAGGCGTCGTCGGCATAGAATGCTTTTTCGTCGGGGTGATGTTGTCTTAACCTTATTTTATTTTCTGGAATTCCGAAGCCGATGTAGAGTTGGTATGCGAGATTGATGCACCAGCCGTATGCTTGGGATTTTATGAGTTTGTTTTTTAGGGCATCTTCGACGCTGATTGATTTGGGCTCTTTGTTTTTTTCTTGGCTTTTGTAGTCCCAGAATGGAAGTTTGTTTTTTTTGATTTCGTTGAATTTTTCCCAGCTGTTTTTTTCTTTTGGGTCGATGAAGAGTTGGCCTTCGGCTTGGGTGAATTCGCGGCCGCGGAGAACGTGTTGTCTTGGGGAGATTTCGTTTCGGTAGGCCTTGCCGATTTGGAAGACGCCGAATGGAAGTTTTCGTTTGAAGTAGTTGTAGAATCGGAGATATGGGAGGTAGGTTACCGTCGCTGTTTCTGGCCTTAGGGAGCTTTCTGTTCCTGCGACTTTTGTTTTCATCATTAGGCTTTGGGTTTCGATTTTGTTTTCGAAGTTCGATTTGCAGGACGGGCATTTGATTTGTTTTTCTTTTATGAAGTCGAGGATTTTTTTGTCGTTCCATGCGTCGGCTGAGACGTCGAAACTTTCTTCTACGATTTTGTCGGCGCGGAAAGTTGCGTTGCATTTTGAGCATTTTATTGTTCGGTCTTTGAAGGTGTTGAGATGGCCGGATGCTTCCCAAACTGAGTCGGGCATTACGGTTGGGCCTTCGAGTTCTCTTAATCCGTTTGAGTTGAAAATTTTTCGGACGGAGTTTTCGACTTTGTTTTTTAGGAGTTTGCCGAGTGGGCCGTAGGTGTAGAAGCCGGCGAGACCGCCGTAGATTTCTGGTTCGGGTCCCCAGATTAATCCGGAGTCGCTTATGAAACTTGAGAATTCTTTTGTTTTGTTTTTATTCTTTGTCATGGTATCTTAAGAAAAGTAGAGTTTTTATTCTTTGTCAATAAACTTTTAAATTGGGATAATTAACTAATCTTGTGCTCCCGTAACTCAGCCTGGATAGAGTGTTAGCCTTCTAAGCTAAAAGTCGCAGGTTCAAATCCTGTCGGGAGCGTTGAGTTAGTAATCTGTTTTTAGAGAAATAGCACACGGACTAACACAGACTAACACGGATTTTTTTTGAAGCGAAATTTTTTCTACAATCATACTAATCCCAGGTGCAATTAATCTTAAAAACTATTGATTTGTAAATCTTGTATGCAGGCATAGCCAAGTAGTAAGGCAAGCGGCTGCAACCCGCTGATCCCAGGTGCAAATCCTGGTGTCTGCTTGGATTCTTTATTACAATAATTCTTTTAAAGAGAGTATTTGTATTGTTTTATGGCTTCAGATGAACGATGTCCGTTTTATATTAATGGCTTGTGTTATGAGATGGTTACTCATGGTTTTTCCGAAGAACAGCTAAGAGAGAGGGGGGAAATGAAGGCTTGTGAAATGGGGGCATTTAATGGGCATGACATTATGAGTTTTAGTTTTTGTGCTACATATCAATCGAATAAGTATGCGCAGAGTGTTCCTGGGATTATAAGTTCTATATGTGTTGAGGTAGTTTATAGTGCTAAGTATTTGGGTGAGACTGATGGAGAAATTGTAGATTTGAAAAGTATTAGGTAGAAATAAAAAGTCTTTTTCTGTATTGTTTTATGGAGAAAATTAAATTAACATTTTTGGGGACGGGGAGTGCGGTTCCGACGGCGAGGCGTAATCATCCGGCGATGTATTTGCAATTTAAGGACGAGAATATTTTGGTTGATTGTGGGGAAGGGGCGCAGAGGCAGTTTAGGCGGGCGAAGTTGAACCCATGTAAGATTACGAAGATTTTGATTACGCATTGGCACGGTGATCATGTTTTGGGTTTGCCTGGGCTTTTCAAGACGCTGATGTTGAATGGGTATAATCGGAAGTTGGAAATTTATGGGCCGAGAGGGACGAGGAGAAAAATTGATTTGTATTTGGAACTTTTCGCGCACAAGGGGACGGAGTTAAAGATTGATGTTCACGAGGTTGGCGATGGGAAATTTTTTGAGAGCGATGATTTTTATTTGGAGTCGTCGGTGATGGAGCATGATGTCTTGTGTGTCGCGTATGCTTTTGTTTTGAAAGAGAAAGTTAGAATTAGTAAGGAGAAGTTGGAAAAGTTGAAATTAGGGAATTCGCCTTTGATTGGTGAGTTGGTGAAGGGGGAAAGTGTTTTGATTAATGGGAAGAAAGTTGACGGGAAGAAGTTGGTTTACAAGGAGAAAGAGAGGAAGATAAGTTTTGTTTTGGATACGCGGATGAATGATAATATTATTGAGTTAGTTAAGGATTCTGATTTGCTGGTTTGCGAGGCGACTTATTCTGTTGATGAGAAAGAGATTGCTGAGAAGTATGGGCATTTGACGTCGGTGGGTGCGGCGAAGATTGCGAAGAAGGCAAAGGTTGGGAAGTTGATTTTGACGCATTTGAGTCAGAGGTATGATGAGATTCCGAAAGTGATATTGGGCGAGGCTTCTGAGATTTTTAAGAATGTTAGGGTTGCGGAGGATTTGGATAAATTAGAATTGTAGCTTTCACTATGTTTGTTAATTTTTAGAATTCGTTGTCTTGCGAAATTAATCAGACGAACGCTCTATGCTTTAGTGGCTGGGGAGATGAAAATTATCGTGTCTCCTCGGAGGAAAGTCAAGCCGTAGCTTGTTGTTTGTTCTCCGTTTTCAACTTCTTTCGCGTTGTCGAGAACCACGTTGATGTGGATGTCGAATGCGAGCAAAGTTCCGACAAGTTGCTTGCCGTTTTTCAGCTGCACTAAAATCTCTTTACCTTTTGCTGAATTCAGCAAATCCAAAGGTCTATCGATTCCGTTTACCATTGGAGTATTCGATTGTTTGGGTATTTAAATATTTTGGGAAGCTTTTTATATGGGATTGTGTTGTGATTTTTATGAGGTGGTATTTGGTTGTTTCGTTGTTTTCAGATGGTCGCATCAGGTTTTTGTTCGGGTTTGTGATTGTTGCTATTATCGTCGCTATTATTCTTATTTTTATTGAAGTTTCTTTGAAGAAGAAAAAAATACGCATAGAGAAGATGGCGCGAGAGAGTACTCCGGTTGATAAATTAAGGAAGTTTTTGAAAGGAGATAAAACAGCGAAAGAAAAATTGGATTTTATTGATAAAACAGCGAAGGAGTATTTTGCACGGATTTATGGAACACATGGGAGAGATAGTTATTCTATACTAATTGCTAAGTTTGAAAAGGACAATGAAGAAGAAGAGATTGGTTTTTGTAAGGCGATGTTTGCAAGTTATTATTCTAATGAGGAGTTGATTAATGGTCGTGTGAGGATGTTGGGTGATTTGTTGTTGGATATTATTAATAAGAAAAAGAGAGTTGATGTGGTTTCAAAATCGCCTTCTGTTTTTGAAAAAGTTGGGGGATTTTTTAATAAATATCGCGAGGTCGTTAAACAAAGAGGTCGTGAAAGAATTAATTTTAAACGTGTTAAAAAAATGAAAAAAATTGCGGCTATTAAGAAGAAGGGATTGTTAAAAATTAGTAAAAAGAAAGAAAGAGTTATTGCTTTGCGGAAGAAGAGAAAAAATAAATTAGATAGAATTGCCGCCAGAAGAAAAAGAGCTTTAATTTTAATGAAGGCTCATGGAGAAAGAAATCTTCTCAAAAAGAAGAAAAAAGAGTTAATTAAAAAAAGAAGATATGATGCTAAGAAGGAGGGATTGATTGCAAAAAAAGGGGCATTGGTCATGAGAGAAGAAAAAAAGCAGGGGTTGGTTGCTCGTACTAAAGTTTTTGGAGATAAGTTTGTTCGCAAAAAAGATGAAAATGATTCAACTTCTGAAGGTGGAGTTGCTTCGAGAATTGTTAATAGGGCAAAGGAATTATCTTGGTAAAATATGTTTTAATGTGTAGATAAATAATTAAACTCTTTTTTTCTTATGATGCTATGAGGGGAAAGTGGTTGGCGATAATAAATGTGGCGATTTTGATTATTGCTATTTTAGTTTTAGGTGGGATGTTGTGGAATTTTTCTTCCGAGGATGCGGTAGTTAATTCTGAAGAGTGTGTTGATGTAAATGCGGCTCCAAGTTTTAGTTATGATTCGTGTTATGACGCTTATTCTAAAACTATTTTTCTCGAAATAAAGAGAGGCAAAGATGATTATAAGATTAATTTTTTGAAAGTTTCATTTTTTGATTTTGATTCTCAATTTTATAAGTTGACGGATGTGCCGGTTATGGGTGGGTCTCAGGCATACAAGATTTCCGCCGAGAGAAATCCGCAGAATCTCGATGTGGTGTTTGATGTTGTTAAGAATTTTTCTGTGCCGATTTGTAATAATACTAAAAAAGTTTTTGTGAGCTATTGCCCAGCGAGGGTAAACGAGAATGGATTTAATGTAAGTATAAGTCCTTTGGATGGAGTTGGTGCTGATGATTATGTAGAGGTTGTCAAAGATGTTTTCTCAAATTCGGATATTTTTAATTTGAATTTGGTTGATAGAGAAATGGTGTGGGAATCTAAGTGCAAATCTGATTGGAAGTGTGGTGAGTGGGAAAGTTGTGTTGATGGAGTTCAGAGAAGAGGGTGTAAAGATGTCAATAAATGTTTTGTGTCGACGAATGTTCCATTGGCGGTGAGGTATTGTAATGGAACTTGTGTTGAGGATTGGAAGTGTGAGTGGTCGGGATGTAGTGGTGGATATACTGTTCCTGCGTGTAGGGATTTGAATGATTGTGGAACTTCCTATGATGTTCCGCAAAAATTGGAATGTAATTTTTTGGGTGAGTGTGTTCCAGATATTGAATGTGGCGAATGGACGAGTTGCGAAGTTAATTACAATTTTATGAATTTAATAGAGGAGAAGGTAAGTAGTCTTGAGGGTATTAAATCCAGAATTTGCAGAGATAAGAATTTTTGCGTTGATTCAGAGGAGGAAATAAGGAGTTGTTCTGTTGGTGTGGATATTTATGTTAAGAAGTTTATTCGATGTGGGGCGGAGTTTATTGGAGTTTATAATAAATTGAATGATAATTTAATTGCAAGAGTTAAAGAGGGGACGGGGGAAAATCTTTATATGGATATTTATTTTGACGATAGGGAAAATAGCAGTTATTGTGATTATTGTTATGATAATGTTTTAGATGGAGACGAGACGGGAATTGATTGTGGTGGTGATTGTATGTCTTGTGATGATAAATATAAAGTTGTGGTATCCGAGGCAGGTTCTTGGTTTGATAATTTTGTTAATTGGTTGAATGAGTTGTTTTAGGAAGTCTTTTAAATTAAATTTGTTAGTTTTTTGTATGGCTCTGTAGCTCAGCGGTAGAGCGCCGCTCTCATGAGGCGGAGGTCACGAGGTCAGCACTCGTCAGAGCCATTAACCGTTAGGGATTAGGTTAGGATGTGTTGTGTGGTAAAACGATTTCATCAGTGGATGGTTTTATAGGGTTGGTTAATTTTATATATGTGGAATTGCTTCTTGTCGGATGGTCGTGAGTGATGTTGTTGTGAATTTGTCTGATATCATTTCAGTTTTGCCGCCGGAGATTATTGAGAAAATTGGCGGACTTATTGTTGTTTTACAAGCTGTTAGTATTGCGTTTATTGTTTATGTTGTTTATTTGATTATTAGTTTTGTTTTGAATATTAAGAGATATAAAAAACTGGGTGTTCTCGAAGGGAAGATTGATTTGATTGGTGGAAAGGTGGATAAACTTTTGAAAAGGAAATTTAAAAAGTAGTTATTCTTTTTTTAAAGTTATTTCTATGACGGAGACGTTGACGGTTTTGCCTTCTTTGTTTTCGAATTCTTCGCTGCCGATTGAGACATTTTTTACTGATACATTTTTGTCTTCGAGGAATTTTCTTCGCGCGACTTCTGCAACATCTACACCTTTGCATATAAATTTTCCGCGTGCTTTGACTATTACTTCTTCGGCGCCGTTTCCAAATTGCATTATAACTCCTGTTACATAATTCATGAATGGTTTGGCTCCTATAAAAATAGAGTTTTCTTCAGATTTAATTGTTTCTTCTGTCATTTTATTTGGTTGTATCGTCGATGATGTTTTTTTTGTTTTTGTTTATTCGAGTGATATAGCCCGCGATTTTGTTTCGCATTTTTTTGCTTGGCAAGATGTTCCCGAGTGTTTTTTTGTTTTTTCCGAATGTTTTGTCGAAGGATTCTTCCGAATTTTCTATTAGTTGTCTTGATGTTCTTTTGATTAGAGTGGATTTTATTCTTCCCATGATTAGTCGTGTTGTCTTGGGTTTAAAAGTTTATGGTTGCATAATTAGCAGTTTGATGAGATGATTTTCGTCGATTGTTTTTTGAAGGGATTTAGAGGGTTCTTTTCGGATGATTAGAAGACATGGCATTTTGCTGTATTGTGCTCTTTGAATCGATGCGTTGATTTCTTCTTGTGATGTTGTGCGTTTATTTTTGGCGATGAGAAGGAAGTGGACATGTCCGAGAACGGATTCTATATTTACTTTTGCGACGATTTCTTTTTTTTCTGATTGTATTTCTTCTATGAATTCAATTTTGTGTTTTTGGAGGAATGATTTTACTTCGTTTAGAAATTCTGGTTTTGGGTGTTCGATGGATTTTTGAATGTTTACGATTTCTTTTTTTTCGAAGATGTTTTCTATTTTGGATTGTTGTTCTATGGGTTTTCTAATTGGTTCTGGCTGGATAGCTTCTTTGATGAGTTCTGGTTTTTTTAATTTTTCTCCGTCGGGGAATGCATATTTCCACATTATTTTATCTTGGGACTTGAATGGAATTGCGAAGTCCTTGATGTTCCTGAGGGCAACTCGGGTTGAGGGTTCTTCGTTTTCGTCTGTTAGAATTTTTTTTCCTTTTAATTTTAAGAGTGTTTCTTTTTCGACGGGTTTTAAATTTCCCGTGTGTTCTTCGAGTTTTTGTTCTTGGCCGGAAAGGAGATAAAGCGGAGACGCGCCGATTTTCATGTGGCTTGTTTTGATTTGTTTTGAGCCGAGAAGTTCTGAGAGAATTGCCGACGCGAAGACGGGGTCCATCTCGATTGTTTTTGCGATTCGGACTGGGAGTGATGGTCCGTTTATTTTTAGAAATGAAATTATTTTATTTTTTTTCTCTTGTACATCTATCATTGGATTTAGAAATGTTTTAGAGTTATAAAGATTTAGGAATTATGGTTGGGTCCATTTGACTTCGTAGTAGGAGACGTCGCCTTCTTCGTCGGCGACTGCGATTAGGAGATTTTTTTTAGTTGAATGAGCGACGCGATTTTTTGCGGAGAAATCTTGCCAGGTCATCGTCGAGTTTTCCGTAACTGGAAAAAGAATCCATTTGGAGTGGGCGTTGTTTATTCTTTTGCCTTTTTCGTAGACGCGGAATTCGGCTCCGAATTTTAATGCGGATTTTACTATGTATCCTTTTTGGCGGAGGTCTTTGAAGATGAGGTATTTTGTCTTGAATTTTTTGTCGATGTTTTGGAATTTTTTTAGGATTTCTTCGTTGGTTAGTTTTTTATTTTGGTGGTCGTGGATTTCCATTTTTTTTTCTTCGACGAGGAAGAGGGATTCGGAGAGTGAGTACAGAATTTTTTCGCCGAGTTTTTCGCCGAAGCTGGATTTTTCGAAGAGGGTTTGGGCTTCGGTTGAATTTGATGTAATTCTTTCCGAGATTAGAGTTGCTTTGATTTTGGGCATGATTATTTATGATTTTTTGAGTTATAAAGTTTTGCGCTTCGCGTTGTTATTTTATAGCCCCGCGCGGATTCGAACCGCGGTCACGAGAGCCAGAGTCTCGTATCCTTGACCACTAGACTACAGGGCTTTGTTTTGTGATGGGGTTTAACTTTAAAAAACTTTATAAACGGAGATTTGGAATTATTAAGATGAAGAGAAGTTCGCGACGTTGGAAGAAGAAAGGTCAGATGAGATGGAAGTGGCAGAGGAAGAGGTTAAAGAAGGAAAAGAGGAAGAGGAAGTTGAAGAGGAATAAGTAGTTTCGTTTTGATTACAATAATCCTTATAAAGTTGGTTTTAGGTTTTTGTTGATGGAGCATTATGGGTCTGAGGTGTGGACGGAGAAATATCGGCCGCGGCGTTTTGATGACATGGTTGGGCAGGAGGAGATTATCAAGAGGGTGCGGGCGTTGGTGAATTCTATGAATATTCCTCATTTGCTTTTTGCGGGGCCGGCGGGGACGGGGAAGTCGACTTTGGCTTTGATAATTGTGAAGACACTTTTTGGTGAGAGTTGGCGTGAGAATTATTTGGAGTTGAATGCGTCGGACGAGCGGGGGATTGATGTTGTGCGGCAGAAGGTTAAGGATTTCGCGAGGACGAAGGCATTGGGGAATGTGCCGTTTAAGGTTATTTTTTTGGATGAGGCGGATGCGTTGACGAGAGAGGCGCAGCAAGCTTTGAGGAGGACGATGGAGAATTTTACTTCGACTTGCCGGTTTGTAATGAGTTGTAATTATTCGTCGAAGATTTTGGATCCGATTCAGTCGAGGGCGGTTGTGTTTAGGTTTCAGTTGTTGGAGAAGAAGGACATTAAGAAGAGGATTGATTTGATTGCGGAGAGCGAGGGGCTGTCGATTTCGGCTGGTGCGTTTGATGCGTTGTATGAAGCGAGCGAGGGGGATTGTCGTCGGGTGATTAATTTGTTACAGGCGACTGCTTCGATTTCGCCGAACATTACTCCGGATTTGGTGAATACGATTGTTTCGAAGGCGAAGCCATCGGATATCAAGGTTGTTTTGGATTATGCTTTGTCGGGGGATTTTGTGAGTTCGCGGGATAAGTTGTTGGATATTATGTTGAAGGAATCGATTTCGGGGCAGGATGTGATTAAGGCGATTCAGAAGGAGGTTTGGAATTTGCCGATTGATAATGCGTTGAAGGTGAGGTTGACTGAGAAGACGGGTGAGGCGGAGTTTCGTTTGGTCGAGGGTGCGGACGAATTTATTCAACTTGAGAGTTTGATTGCGAGTTTTATTTTGGCGGGGGAGGGTTGTGTTTGTGGAACAAAGGAGGAGGGTGAGTGATGGGAATTGTTGTTGAGTATTGTCCGGATTTAGCATTGAGGAAGTTTGGAACTGAGGGACGAGGGATTAATGAGTGTTTGCCTGAGAAATTGGAAGTTGGGAAGAGATATGGTTTTTTAAAGTTAGGACAAAAGCATTATTGGTTTTTTGGAGAAATTCCGTTGAGGGAGACGAAGGGTGGCGGTGTTTTATCGAAGACTTTGGCGAGTGTTAAGATTATTGAGGCGATGCATTTTTTGAAGGATGGCGATGTTTGGACGAAGGGAGGTTTTGAGGTTGTTGAAGTTTATGATTTAAATGATAGGTTGGTTCATTTTGACGGGCTGGAGAAGATATGATGATGAATATGGATAATGTGCCGTGGTGTGAGAAATATCGGGCGGGTTGTTTTGCGGATGTGCGTGGACAGGATTTGGCGGTTGACAAGGTTAAGATTTTTTTGCGGAGGATGTTTAATGGACAGGAAAATTTATAAAGGTGAAGATGTTTGCTGTGTTACTAGTAGTAATATTAGGAGTATATTCCCTGGTGATCTTCGGGTTGCCAGATGTTTTTTTTCTTATGTTTGTTGGGGGGTTTTTAGATGGAGGATTGCGTAGTTATTATTGATGATGGTTTCTATAAGTTGGTAAAAAGAGAATTTCGGGAAAAAAATAATAAGAGAGTGAAGTTGTTGAAGTCGTTTAGGAATATTTGTGAGAATGAAAATTTTAAATTGAAGCATTTGTTTTTTTGCACAGCTCCTCCTTATCAGAGTAAGGTTCCGACGAGGAAAGAGGATTTTTTGAGGAGGGAGTATGATAAGTTGGTTTCTTTATTTGGTTATAAGAAGTGGATAACTGTGCAGGAGGGTAGGTGTCAGAGGTTGAAGGTTGATGGAGATTATAAGTATTCTCAGAAGGGTGTTGATTCTTGGGTTGTTTTTGATTTAGCTAGGTTGAAGTTGGATTTTCCCGAAGTGAAAAAAATTATTTTGGTTTCTTCAGATTCGGATTTTGCTCCTATTGTTAGAGAGGTTCAGGAGAAAGATGGAATTGAAATTATTTTGTATACCTATTTTGATAAGAAGAGAGGGAGCCCGTTTTCTTTAAGTAATCATTTATTGGATGTTTGTTCTCGTTTTGTTAAGTTGAGATTGGAGGATTTTGAATGATGATAAATAAGGAGAATATTCCGTGGTGTGAGAAGTATCGGGCTAAATGTTTTGCTGATGTGCGGGGGCAGGACTTGGCGATTGATAGGATTAAGGTTTTTTTGAAAAGTTTTCCGAGGAAGAGGGCAGTGGTTTTGCATGGGCCGGCTGGGGTTGGCAAAACGTCTTTGGCTTATGCGATTGCGTTTGAGATGGATGCTGAAATTTTGGAGTTGAATGCGTCGGATTTGAGGAATAAGGAAAAGATTTATGAAATTATTGGACCAGCGTCGAGGCAGAAGAGTTTGTTTGGGAAGGGGAAAATTATTTTGGTTGATGAGGTTGATGGGATTGCGGCGGTGAAGGATAGGGGCGGGCTTGGCGAGCTGTTGGTTTTGTTGGAGAGGTCGGCGTTTCCGGTGATTGTGACGGCGAATGATATTTGGGATAAGAAGTTTAGTTTGTTGAGAAAGAAGGCGGAGTTGGTGGTGTTGAAGGAAGTTGATTATAAGGTTGTGTTGGGGGTTTTAAAGAATGTTTGCGAGAAGGAGAATTGTGTTGTGTCGTCGGAGGTTTTGACTTCGATTGCGATTCGGGCGCGGGGGGATATTCGGGCAGCGTTGAATGATTTGCAGATTTTGGCGAGGATGGATTCGCCGGAGTTGGCGCGGGAGGTTGGGGAAAGGAATAGGGAGCAGTCGATTTTTGGCGCGTTGCAACATGTTTTTCAGAGTGCGAAAATTGACGACGAGATGTTGAGGATTTACGACGAGGTTGGGATGCCGATTGATGATGTATTTTTGTGGGTTGAGGAGAATTTGCCGATTGCGTACAAGGGTGAGGAATTGTGTCGGGCGATTCGGGCGTTGAGTTTGGCGGATGTTTTTCGCGGGCGGATTCGTCGTCAGAGGCATTGGAGATTTATGGTTTATGAATATTTTTTGCTGGGGGCGGGGATTGCTGGGGTGAAGAATTATGACAGGGTTGGGTGGACGAGTTATAAGAAGCCGTCGAGGATTTTGAAAATTTGGTTGCAGAATCAGAGGTCGGCGAAAAAGAAATCGATTTGTCAGAAGTATGCGAAGTTGGTTCATATTTCTACGAAGACGGCGATGCGGGATTTTTTGTTGTTGAGAATTATATTGGGGAATGAGACGATTAGAAAAGAATTGAAGTTGAGCGAGGACGAGGTTGGGTATTTGGATAAGGTCGTTGTGTAAGATATAAATTTTTATAAATCCTATTTTGTGTTTTATCTTATGGTAAAAAGTGCGCTTGTTTGTGGGGCTGGGGGTTTTATTGGGAGTCATCTTGTTAATCGACTTAAGGATGAAAAGTATTTTGTTCGGGGAGTTGATTTGAAGAAGTCTGAGTTTTCTCATACTCGTGCAGATGAGTTTATTGTTGCTGATTTGCGTTATAAGGCAAATTGTCGTCGTGCGTTAGAGGGAGGAGTTGATGAAGTTTATCAGTTGGCGGCGGATATGGGAGGCGCAGGATTTGTTTTTACAAGGGAACATGATTTTGATATAATGCATAATTCTGGACAGATTAATTTAAATTTTTCTAGTTTAAGTGATAAGTTTGGAAAATTGTTTTATTCGTCGTCGGCTTGTGTTTATCCGCAGGAGATTCAGGGAGATCCTGCTAATATTGGGCTCAGGGAAGAGATGGCTTATCCGGCTAATCCTGATAGTGATTATGGGTTTGAGAAACTTTTTAGTGAGAGGGTTTATTTGGCGATGATGAGGAATAGAGGTGTTCCTGTTAGGATTGCGAGGTTTCATAATATTTTTGGGTCCGAGGGGACTTATGATGGTGGACGCGAAAAAGCGCCGGCTGCGATGTGTAGGAAGGTTGCTTATTTGCCGAGTGAGGGAGGAGAAATTGAGGTTTGGGGGGATGGTAAGCAGACGAGGTCGTTTTTGTATATTGATGAATGTTTGGAGGGTGTAAGAAGGTTGATGGATTCGGATTTTGTTGGGCCTGTTAATATTGGTTCTGAGGAGATGGTTAGTATAAATGATTTAGCTTTGATGGCGGCAGATATTGCGGGGAAGGAAATTTCGCTTAAACATATTGATGGGCCGTTGGGTGTTAGGGGGAGGAATTCTGAGAATTCTTTGATTAAAGAAAAACTCGGGTGGTCGCCAAATTATCCACTTAGAAAAGGGATGGAAAAAACTTATGCTTGGATAGAGGGGCAAGTTAATAAAAATATTTAGGTTTTGCTTTTGAGAATTATTTTATTAACATTGAGCGCCGGTACTTGATGCGGTTGAAGTGCTGGCTCCGAATCCTGGAGTTGGACTTGCCGAACTTAATTCTTCGTTACATTCTTCTGGTGCTTCGGCGAAAGCGTTACAGATTGTTGCGAGGTAACTTGCGGAATCTCTTCCGGATTGCGTATTTACTCCGTTAATGATTAATGTTGGAGAGCCACCGACACCTTTATTTTTTGAATTTGCTTCTTCTGCGGTGTATAAAGTTTCCCCGTCGGTTTTTATACAGGATTCTATTTTTGCTTTATTGATTCCTAATTTTGTGAATAGTGTGTTTACTAATGGATCTGAGCATGTTGTATCGCTACTGCATTTTCCGATTGCTTCGTTTTGTGCGAAATCAAGGACGTAGTTTAGTAATTTGTCTGGCTGTTCTTGTTCTATACATAATTGTCTTTCGGCCTCGATTTTTTCATGTTCGCCGTGCATTGCGCCGATTTGTCTTAATCTGAAATCGATTTTATCCCCTAATAGGTTTACTACTGGGATTATACCTTTTTCGGATTGTGTCCCGTAAGGGCAATAGGTAAATACATATAATTCGACGACGGGTCTGTCTGATTTTGGAACTTCGGTTTGAGCCGGTTGTTCTGTTGTAGTATCTTGAGTTGCTCTTGCTGTTAGTGGGATTAATTGCGGGATTAAATTTTCTCCGTCTTTTGTAACTTGAACCGGGACTTCTTGTCCGTTAATTAAAAGGACTACTTCGTAGAATTCTCCGCTGTTGTTTACAGATACTAATGTTGTGTTTGGATATTGTTCGAGTGCGAAGTTTAACATTTTTTGTCCGGCTTCGTTTGCGCTTACTGTTGTTCCGTTTCCTGTTAACAATACTATTACCAAGAGTGCTGCTAGTATTATCGTTGAGATTGCCCAATAGTTTTTTGAAAGTTTTTTGAATGATTTAGAAAGTTCGTTCTCCTTTTTTTCTGCCATGAATTTTTTAAATAGGAATTCTTTATAAATGTTTTGGATTTTAAGTCCATATGGATGTTGAAAAGAAAGTTGTGGAGACGATTGGGAAGTATGAGTTGTTGGAAAAGTCGGACAAAGTTGTTGTGGCGTTGTCGGGTGGGAAGGATTCGACGTCGGTGTTGTATATTTTGAAGAAGTTGGGTTACGATGTTTCTGGGTTGATGATTGACTTGGGACTTGGCGAGTGGTCTAGGGTTCATAATAAGAATATGGAGAAATTTTGTGGGGAGATTGGGGTTCGGTTGACGATTGTTGATTTGAAGGCGGAGTTGGGGCAGGGAATTTGTTTTATTAAGGCGGTTTTGAAAAAGAAGAAAGGGTTGACTGGGTGTTCGGTTTGTGGGACGGTGAAGCGGTGGGTTTTGAATCGGTGGGCTCGGAAGCTCGGGGCTGATAAGTTGGTGACGGGGCATAATCTCGACGATGAATGTCAGAATGTTTTGATGAATTTCTTGAAAGGCAATTTGTTTTTGGGCGCGAGGAGTGCGCCAAAAACAGGTGTCAGGTGTCAGGTGTCAGGTGTCAGTGGATTTGTGCAACGAGTTAAGCCGTTGTTTTTTGTGCCGGAGTCGGAGATTAGGAAGTTTGCTAAGATGAAGAAGTTTGATATTTTGTATAATAAGTGTCCGTGTGCGTTTGGGACTTATCGGGTTGAGACTCGGGATTGGATGAAGGTGATTAGCGACGCTGAGAAGTTGAAAATTGTTGAAGAATTTTTGAATTTGAATTTGAGTGTTGATGAAAGAGAGTTGGGGAAGTGTGAGAAGTGTGGGGAGCCGGCGAGTGGGAGTGTTTGTAGTGCGTGTAATATTTTTGAGTGTTTGTAGAGTTATTTTTTTATATTGTTAACTTTTATTACAACTTTATAGTTTCCTCTAAAATCTTTTTCTCGGGATGTGGCATATTCTGAATGGGCTAAATATTGAGATAGAGCTTTATTAAGTTCAGTTTCTCTATCGCTGAAAAAATTTTTTGGGGTGGCTTCCCCCCAAACTACATTTTGTAATTTTGCTCCCAATCCTTTCTTAAGTTCTTCAGAAGTAGTGTCTCCACTTAGTGTACAGCATTCGAGTTCTCTTCTTCCTACGTATGTTTTAAATATTATTCTTTTTTTTGCCATTGGGATGTCTAATGTTTTTAGTTTATATGTTTTTGTGTGATGGAGTATTATTTTTTGAGTGTTTGTTGTATAATTTATTATATTAAGTTGTTGTTTTTTATGATATATATATTGGAGTATATATTTTTTTATTAAGGTTTGGATGTTTGGTTTTTTATGAGAAAGGGGAAGTTGGTTGTTTTTGAGGGGACGGATTGTTCGGGGAAGTCGACGCAGATTAATTTGTTGATTGAGAAGTTGAAGTTGATGAATCGTGGGGTTGTGACTTTGGATTTTCCGAATTATTCGACGCCGACGGGGAAGATAGTGAGGAGGTATCTTGATGGGGAGTTTGGACCGGCGAATGAAATTCCGGCGAAGGTTGCGTCGATTTTTTATGCGGAAGATAGGAGTGCGTCGAAGGAGTTTGTTAAGGATGAGTTAGATAAGGGGAATGTGACGATTTTGGACAGGTATGTTGAATCGAACATGGGACATCAGGGTGGGAAGATTCGAGACAGGGTTGAGAGAGAGAAGTTTTTTGAGTGGTTGCGGGAGTTGGAGTATGGGAATTTCAAGTTGCCGAAGCCTGACGCTGTTGTGTTTTTGTATATGCCGTATGAGGTTGGACGGGAGTTAATGAGGACGCGCGAGAGGAAGTCGGAGTTTCATCCGGGGGCGGAGAAGTTGGATGGGCATGAGGGGAATGAGGATCATATGAGGAATGCGGAGGAGTCGTATTTGCATTTGGCGAAGTTGTATGGTTGGGTTATGATTAATTGTGCGCCGGACGGGACGATGGCGTCGCTGAAAACGCCGGAGGAAATTCACGGGGAAATTTGGGAAAAATTGAGCGATGTTTTGAGTTATAGTTCGGATGAGAGGTTGGTTTTAGATTATTTTTTTACGAATCTTGATGGTCCGATTTTTGCGGCGAAGAATTTTCATCCGGAGGTTTGGGCGTTGATGCAGGCGAGATATAGCCGGTCGCAGGAAGGTTTGCGTGAAGGGTTTTTGAGTTTGTTGAGGGAGGATGAGAGTAATTTTAATTTGTTGATTAAGGAGTTAAAGCGGGCGAATGTTGGCGAGGTTACGAAGCACGCGAGCGAGAGTGCGATTCGGTTTATGGAGAAATGGGTTCTTGGTTATGGGCACAGTTCTATTGCCGAGGGTGCGGTGGTTGGACTTGGGCTTGAGGGGATTAGTATTTTGGCGACGAAAGTTATCGAGGATAATCGGTTGAGTTCTTTTTGTGAGAAGTCGACTAGGTATGTTTCGTTTAGTCGGAGTTCGTTTTATGTTGACGAGGTTTTGAGGAATTCTGAGTTTGTCGACGAGATTAATGAGATGTTAGATTATCTTTTTGAAACTTATGAGAGATTGCATGAGCCGGTTTTGGAGTATGTTAAGGGGTTGGTTCCTTTGAAGGATGGGGATTCGAGAGTGGCTTGGGAAAGGGCGTGTGGTTCGCGACGGTTCGACGCGATTCGTTATTTGCTTCCGACTTGCACGAAGACGAGTCTTGGGTGGACGGTTAATGCTCGGCAATTGTCTTATGGTATTTCAAAGCTTTTATCCCATCCGTTGAAAGAGATGAATGAGATTGGTGAGATGTTGAAAATTGAGGGTCGGAAGGTTTTGCCGTCGCTGTTGGAGTTTGCTGATAGAAAGGATTATTTTTGTGATACGCAGAAAAATATGCAGAGCTACGATTTTATTGATAATGATTTTGATGGGGAGAGAGTGAAGTTGGTTGCGGTTCCTGAGAATGCGGAGGATAAAATTGTTTCTTCGATTTTGTATAGGTTTAATAATCGTTCGTTTGAGAAGGTTGCTCGTGATGTTGTTTTAATGGATGATTTGGACAAGGAGAGAGTTTTGGATAATTATCTTGGGAGGATGGGAGAATTCGATTGTCCGATGAGGGAGTTGGAACATGAGAATTTTAGTTTTGAGATTGTGATGGATTATGGGGCATTTCGTGATTTGCAGAGGCATAGGATTTGTAGCCAGACGAGTCCGATTTTTACGGCGGATTTGGGTTATGATGTGCCGAAAGATATCGTCGCTGCGGGAGTTGAGACTGAGTATCGGCTTGCAATGGAAAGGGCGAAGGTTGTTTACGATAAGGTTCGTGAGAAGTATCCGTGGCAGGCGCAGTATCTTTTGCCGTTGGGGTTTAGGAAAAGGTTTTTGATTAGTATGAATTTGAGGGAGCTTTATCATTTGATTAAATTGAGGACGATTCCGTTGGCGCATGATTCGTATAAGAAGATTGCTTATCGGATTTATGAGATTTTGAAGGAGAGGTATCCGATTTTGGCGAAGTATATTGTTTGTAATTATTCCGAGGAGGAGCTTGGTCGGTTGAAGGCGGAGGAGGCGACGGAGGCTAAGAGTAGTTTGTTATGACTTTTTGGATTTCGGATAAAGAGGTGAATGATATTGTCGTCGGTGAGTTGGGCAGGCAGAAGACGACTTTGAATATGATACCGTCGGAGAATTTTTGTTCGAAGGATGTTTTGGCGGCGTGTGGTTCGGTTTTGAATAACAAGTATGCGGAAGGTTATCCTGGGAAGCGGTATTATCAGGGGAATGAGTTTGTTGACAAGATTGAGAATTTGGCGATTGAGCGGGCGAAGAAATTGTTTGGGGCGGGGCATGTGAATGTGCAGCCGAATTCTGGGAGTCCGGCTAACATGGCGGTTTATGCGGCGGTTTTGGAAAAGGGCGATAAGATTTTGGGAATGGATTTGAGTCATGGTGGGCATTTGACGCATGGGTCGCCTGTTAATTTTTCTGGGAAGGATTATGAGTTTGTTTCTTATGGCGTCGGTGAAAATGGTTTTATTGATATGGCGAGGGTTCGCGAGATTGCTTTGGCGGAGAGGCCGAAGATGATTGTTTGTGGGGCGACGGCTTATCCACGGGAGATTGATTTTCGGGGGTTTGTTTCGATTGCTCGGGAGGTCGGGGCATATTGTTTGGCTGACATTTCTCATATTGCGGGGATGGTTGCTTCAGGAATCCATTGTTCTCCATTTCCTGATTTTGATTTTGTGACGACGACAACGCATAAAACTTTGAGGGGACCGCGGGGTGCTATTATAATGTGTAAGGATGAGTTTGGTAAAGCTGTTGATAAGGCGGTTTTTCCGGGGTTGCAGGGTGGACCTCATGAACATACGATTGCGGCGAAGGCGGTTTGTTTTGGGGAGGCGTTGACGTCGGGGTTTAAGGAGTATTCTTTGCAGATTGTTAAGAATTGTAAGGTTTTGGCAGAGACATTGAAGAAGAGAGGAATTAATTTGGTTAGTGGCGGGAGTGATAATCATTTGATTTTGATTGATTTGATTAAGACGGTTGTCGTCGGTGAGGCGGGGAAAGGGAAGGAAGTTGCGGTTGCGTTGGAGGATGCGGGGATTGTTGTTAATGCGAATACGATTCCGTTTGATCCGTCGACCCCGTTTAATCCTTCCGGAATTCGACTTGGGACTCCGATTTTGACGACGATGGGGATGAAGGAGGATGAAATGGTTGTTGTTGGGAATTGGATTGCGGACGTTATTGAAAATATTTTTGATGAGGCTGTTCGCGTTAGAGTTAAGGGAGAGGTTCGGGATATTTGTGGGAAGTTTGGGGTTTATTGAGAAGATTTGTTTCGTCGATGATTTTTTTGAGTATTTAAATTTGCGTAATCATTAGAAAAACGTAACTGTCGGTTTGTATTGTTAACTATAGTGAACGAAAATGTATGGTGGGCTACAACAATCTTTAAATAGTCATTTGGTTAGTGATTGCTTACGACCACAAGTAATTGTGGCAAAGAGGGGTGCGAGATACAATATCTTGTATTAACTATTAAATGAGGTGTCCATATTGTACTGCTGTTGAGACGAAGGTGACGGATAAGCGTGATTGTGATTCTGTGACTCGTCGGAGAAGGGAGTGTTTGAAATGTGGGAAGCGGTTTACGACGTATGAGCGAGTCGAGTTGGATTTGAATGTTATTAAGAAGGATGGGCGTCGGGAAAAGTTTTTGCGGGAGAAGTTGTTTGTTGGGGTTGACAAGAATTTGCAGAAGCGGCCGTTTACGAGTGAGGAGATAGATGGGGTCGTTGATGATATTGAGGCGAATGTTTATCGGGTTGCGAAGGGGAAGGATATCAAAAGTTCGCAGATTGGCGAGATGGTTATGAATAAGCTGAAGAAGATTGACAAGGTTGCGTATATTCGGTTTGCGGCGGTGTATCGGGACTTTGGGGATATTGATGATTTTAAGGAGGAGATAAAGAAACTCAAATGAGTTTGAGTTTCTTCGGGTTGGCGGTGTATCGGGACTTGGCGGTTTGGGATAGGGAAAAATAAAATGGAATTGAATGAATATCAGGAGGCTTGTAAGAGAACGTCGAAGAAATTTAATGAGCCAGAGTTGGAGATTGCGACATGGGGGCTCGGGATTGCAGGTGAGGCAGGTGATATCGCGAGTTGTATTAAGAAAACCTTTGCGCATAAAAATGAAGCGGTGAAGGACGGGATTAAAGAAAATATTGGGGACATGATGTGGTATGCGGCTATGATTTGTAATTTTTTTGGGTGGAAGTTAGAGGATTGTTTGCGGGGGAATATTGACAAGTTGAAGGAGAGATATCCGAATGGGTTTAATTTTGTTGATGCTCAGCGAGGGGGAACTATGATTAAGTGGAGCGGGTTTGAAGAAGATAAAAAATATGGCGAGGTGGAAGATGGTAAAGAAAATTAGGAAGAGAGATGGGAGTGTTGTGTTTTTTCAGAAAGAGAAGATTGCGGAGGCGATTTGGAAAGCGGCGCGGGCGGTTGGAGGAGAAGATAGAGAGAGACCAGTGTGGTTGGCAGATATGGTCATCGAGAAACTTAATGAGATTCACGGAGAGTTTGGGATTCCAGAGGTCGAGGAAGTTCAGGATTTGGTTGAGAAGATTTTGATTGAAGAGGGGCACGCGAAGGTTGCGAAGGCGTATATTCTTTATAGGCAGAGTCATGATGAGTTGAGGAAGGTTAAGGGATTGTTTGATACAATTGAGGCGGTCGAGGATTATATTGGGTTAGACGATTGGATGGTAAAGGAGAATTCAAATATGGGTTATAGTTTGCAGGGGTTGAATGAGTATATTAAGAGGAAGATTATTTCTAATTATTGGATGAGGCGGATTTATCCAGAGGCGATTAGGAAAGCACATGAGGCCGGAGATATTCATGTTCATGATTTAGATTGTCTTGGGGCATATTGTGTTGGGTGGGATTTGAAAGATTTGTTGATGGTTGGATTTAGGGGCGTGAAAGGGAAAGTTGAGTGTAGGCCACCAAAACATTTTAATGCGGCATTGGGGCAGGTAGTGAATTTTTTTTATACTTTGCAGGGAGAGAGTGCGGGGGCGCAGGCGTTTTCGAATTTTGATACATTATTGGCTCCATTTATTAGATATGAGAATCTGGATTACAAGCAAGTAAAAAAAGCGATTCAGAGTTTTTGTTATAATATGGCGGTGCCGACGAGAACAGGATTTCAAACCCCTTTTACAAATATTACAATGGATTTGAAAGTGCCAGATTATATGATGGACGAACATGTGATTATTGGTGGTCAGCCGCAGATTGAGACATACAAGGAATTTAAGCCAGAGATGGATATGTTGAATCGGGCGTTTGCGGAGTGTATGATGGATGGTGATGCGTCGGGACAAGTTTTTACTTTCCCGATTCCGACTTATAATATTACGAAAGATTTTGACTGGGATAATCCGGAGTATGATTTGATTTGGGAGATGACGGCGAAGTATGGTATACCGTATTTTTCGAATTTTGTTAATTCTGATATGAAGCCGGAGGACGCGAGGTCGATGTGTTGCCGGTTGAGAATTGATAATACTACTTTGAAAAAACGTGGTGGCGGTTTGTTTGGGTCGAATCCACAGACTGGTTCGATTGGAGTTGTAACGATTAATATGGCGAGGTTGGGATATGTGTCGACGAGCGAGGAGGATTTTATCGGGCGACTGGATAGATTGATGGAGTTAACGAAAGAGAGTCTTGAAATTAAGAGGAAGGCGATTGAGAATTTCACGAAGGTGGGGTTGTATCCTTATAGTAAGTTTTATTTGAGGCAGGTATACCAGAGATTTGGGCAGTATTGGAAAAATCATTTTGCGACGATTGGGTTGCTTGGGATGAATGAGGCGATTTTGAATTTTATGCCGGGGGAAAGCATTGCGACAGAGAGAGGGCGGGAATTTGCTTTGAAGATTTTGGATTTTATGAGGGATAAGTTGGCGGAGTTCCAGGAGGAGACGGGGAATATTTATAATTTGGAAGCGACGCCGGGTGAGGGTGCGACTTATCGTTTTGCGAGGATGGATAAGAAAAGATTTGGGAGGATTATTGTTGCAAACGAGGTGGCGGTTCAGAAAGGGGCTAAGCCGTATTACACGAATTCGTCGCATTTGCCGGTGAATTTTACCGACGATGTTTTTGAGGCGTTGGATTTGCAGGATGAATTTCAATGTAAGTATACCGGCGGGACAGTGTTTCATACTTTTGTTGGTGAGAGGATGACGAAGGACGCGGTTAAGAATATGGTGAGGAAGATTTCTAATAATTATCATTTGCCATATTTTACGATTACGCCGACATTTTCGATTTGTCCGATTCATGGTTATCTTGCGGGTGAGCATGAGTATTGTCCGAAGTGCGACGCTGAACGGGAGGTTGTTGCGATTGAGGTTGAGAGCAGCAAGAAGGAAATGGCGGAGGAGATTATTATTGATGAGAGCGTTGGGTCGTCGATTTTTATCGAGGAGGATGGTATTGTTTCGGGGTCAAAAATTGGGCATGAAGTTTTGGTTCCGATGAAACTTAAATTAAATTTCGGAGGAGAAGATGGAGAGGACTAAATGTGAAGTGTGGAGTCGAGTTGTCGGGTATTTGCGACCGACTGCGCAATGGAACGAGGGGAAGTTTGCGGAGTTCAAGGATAGAATGATGTTTGCTTGTGAATGTGGAGAATGAAAATTGCTGGGTTGCAAAAGGTTTCGACGATTGATTATCCGGAGGAAATTTGTTGTGTTGTTTTTTTGTGCGGGTGTAATTTTCGTTGTGGGTTTTGTCATAATCCGGAACTCGTCAACTCCGTTGATGCGCAATTAGCAATTAGCAATTCGCAATTCGCAGAAAAAGAGGTTTTGAATTTTTTAAAGAGTCGAGTTGGAAAGTTGGATGGGGTTTGTATTAGTGGGGGTGAGCCGTTGATGAGTTTGGATTTTGATTTTGTTCGTCGGGTAAAAGAGATGGGGTTTAAGGTGAAGATTGATACGAATGGGTCGTTTCCTTCTCGGCTTAAAGAGTTGATTGACGAAGGATTGGTGGATTATGTTGCGATGGATGTTAAGGGTTGTCGTGAGGATTATTCCAAAATTGTTGGCGTTAGCGTTGATTTGTCGTCGGTGGAAAGGTCGATGAAGATGATTTATGATTTTGGACAACTTGATAAGGAATTAAATTTAGCACACGGACTAACACGGACTAACACGGATTTTAGCAGGGGTTATGAGTTTAGAACGACGGTTGTTGGGCGGTTGCATTCAAAGGAGAGTGTCGTTGAGATGGCGAGGTGGATAAATGAGGTTTGTAGGGGAAAGCCGAGGAGGTTTTTTTTGCAGGGGTTTAAGAATAAGGGTAAGTTTGTTGATTCTTCTTTTGTCGACGAGAAAGATGTGAGTGAGGAATTTTTGAAGGAGTTGAGAAAGAGTATAGCGGATTATTTTGAGGAAGTTGGGGTTAGGGTTTGAAAAATTGAGCCACAGGATTGACGCGAATTTGTTTTGAGTATAATAATTTTTATAAAGATGGTTTTTAATTAATTGGGATGGTTGAAGTAGGAGAGAGATATAGGCATTTTAAAGGAGGTAAATATGAAATTGTTGCGTTGGCGAAAGATTGTGATAGTTTGAGATATGTTGTTGTTTATCGGGCGCTTTATGGGGATGGGCAGGTTTGGGTTAGAGATTTGGAGGAATTTGAGGGATATAAAATTTTTGAAGATGGTCGGAGAGTTAAGAGGTTTGAGTTAATTGGAAAGAGTGGGGTTAAAATTAAAGTTAAGAAGTTGAAGGGGAATGCGGTTGTGCCGAGGTATGCGCACGAGGGTGATGCGGCGATGGATTTGTTTTCGACTGAGGATTATGTTGTCGGTGCGGGGAAAAGAGTTTTGGTGTCGACGGGGATTGCGATGGAGTTGCCGGAAGGTTATTGGGCGAATATTCGAGGGAAGAGTGGGTTGGCGTTGAAGAAGGGAATTTGTATTTTGGGTGGGGTTGTTGAGTGTAGTTATAGAGGAGAGTATGGCGTTGTGGTTTTGAATACTGGCGACGAGGATTTTGAGATTAATGCGGGGGATAAAGTTGCGCAGATTGTTATTGCTCCGGTTGCGACGGTTGAGGTCGAGGTTGTTGAGGAGTTGAGCGAGACGACGAGAGGAGATGGGGCGTGGGGTTCGACGGGTGTTAGGTGTTAGGTTTATGGGGGCTGGGTAATGTTGTGTGGTTTGTCTGTGTTTGTGGGTTTAGGCTTAGTTGGGTTTTGTATAGTTTAGTATAATAGTTTTTATAAGGTTGGGGGCGGATTTCTTTTTATGATTATTGGGGTTACTGGGACTTTGGGTGCGGGGAAAGGAGTGGTTGTTGAATATCTTAAGAGCAGGGGGTTTAAACATTGTTCTGTTAGAGATTTTTTGAGTGAAGAGATTTTAAAGAGAGGGTTGAGTTTGAATAGAGTGAATATGGTTTTAGTTGCTAATGATTTGAGAGAAAAGTTTGGCGTGGGGTATATCGTCGAGGAATTGTATAAAAAGGCAGAGAAGGAAGGAGGGGATTGTGTCATTGAGAGTGTTAGGTGTCCGAGTGAGGTTGAGGCGCTAAAGAAAAAAGGGAATTTTGTTTTGTTTGCGATTGACGCTGATGTTGAAACGAGGTATGCGCGGGTTGTCGAGAGGGGAGAGATGGTCGATGGTGTTTCGTTTGATGAGTTTGTGGCTAGTGAGCAGAGAGAGATGATGTCTGGTGATTCGAATAAACAGGATTTGAAAAGATGTGTGGAGATGGCAGATTATGTTTTTAAAAATGATTGGACGATTACTGATTTACATGGGAAGGTCGAGAGGATTTTGAGAAGGATTGTTGGGGAGGGGGGTGAAGGGAAGGGTGTTTATTCTGATGATGGGATAAGGTCTTTAATTGATAGGAGGGTGATTTGTTCAAATAATAAGATAAATGAAAGTCAAATTCAGCCATCTTCTTTGGATTTGAGGTTGGGGAGTAGGGGTTTTTGTTTGCCCTTTTCCTCTGTTCCTTCTGGAACTAATTTTGATTCTTTTTTGGAGCGTAATTGTTCTTATGATATTGATTTGAGTAAAAATGGGTTTTTGCATAAGGGGTGCATTTATGTTTTTAAATTGCAAGAAAGTCTTAATTTGCCCGAGGGGATAGGGGGACGGATTAATCCCAAGAGTTCTATTGGTAGAATAGATGTTCATGTTAGGTTGATTGTCGAGGGGGGTAGGTCTTTTGATAAGATTCCTTTTGGTTACAAGGGGGATCTTTGGATAGAGGTTTATCCGCGTTCTTTTGATATCATTGTTCATGAGGGGGACTGTCTTAATCAGATGAGACTTTTTGATTTTGGGATTGATTGTCTTGATGCGTCTGAATTGAATGAACTTAATAGGAGTCAGGGGATTTTGTTTGATTCAAAGACGGGGGATGGTTTGTCTGGAAATTCTTTTATTGTCGATGATAATATTGTTTCTGCGAGTTTGGATTTGGATGAAAATAATCCTGGTTTTGTGGCGAAACATAATACTCCTCCTATTGATCTTTCGCGGAGGGACCATCTTTTTTCGGAGTATTTTGATAAGGTATATTTGTCTGGGGAAGATAAGAAGCAGATTATCGTTGGGCCTAATTCTTTTTATATTTTGTCGAGCAAGGAGGTTGTTAGTGTTCCTAAGGATTTTTGTTCCGAGATGATGGATATTGAAACTGATTCGGGCGAGGTGAGAGTTCATTATGCGGGATTTTTTGATCCTAATTGGAATGCGCAGGCGACTCTTGAGGTTAGAAATTTTGGGCAGCCGTTTTTATTGAGAGATGGACAGAAAATTGCGAGCTTTAAGTTTTATCCTATGAAGAGTTCTCCGAGGGAGTTGTATGGTTCTTCTGAAAAGGGATCTCATTATCATAGGCAAAATGGCCCGAGGTTGGCTAAGTTTTTTAGGATGTAGGGGGGTGACTCTGAGGGGATTTGAATCTTACTCGCAATTTGCATTTCGTTGTGTAATAATTAAAATAGCACAACTCAAAGCGAATTGTTCGCCGATACCATGGTGTCGTGAATTTAAATATATTCAGAATAGAAAAGGAATCTTCAATTCCTTATATGGCCCCGAGGGGATTTGAACCCCCGACACCTGGATTAAAAGTCCAGTGCTCTAACCAGGCTGAGCTACGGAGCCATAAATTTTATGAGGGATTTCAATTTAAAAAGTTACCGAGAGTTGTTTTTTGAAATATATTTTTTAAGATACAAGTGTTTAAATAAAATAACAAAGTTTTGATTTTTATGAGTTTAGATGATTGTTGTCTTGTTTCTCAGGAAATTCGAGAGTTAGCGAGGAGCGGAGCTATTGTTGATCCTGAATTTGATGAATCTAGAATTCAGCCGAGTTCGTTTGAGCCGACGATTGGAGAGGAGGTATATGTGATTGATACTGATAAGGCTTTGTTTAGACCAAGTAGAGATAAGGCGGTTTATAGGTCGTTGCTTGAGCTTCCGGCGAGAAGAAGACAAAGGGTTGATATTTCTGGTGGGTTTGAATCGAAAATAGGATTTACTTATTTGCTTCCGCTTGTTCAGCGTGTTCATTTTGATGGATTTAGGATGATTGAATCTTCTCCGAAAAGTAGTATTGGGAGAGTTTTCCCTAATACAAGATTTTTAACAGATTTTAATTCTTCTTTTGATGAAGCGCTTAGTTCTTATGGTGGAGACAGAGAGTTGATGATGTGGCTTTTGTTTCAGCCGTTGGCTTTTAATCTTGGTCTTTTTCCTGGGATTAGTTTGAATCAGTTGAGATTTTTTAAAGGGTTTAATGCGCAGTTGACGCCGAGGGAAATTGTGGAATCGTGGTCGAGTAATCCTATTTTATATTATGTAGATGGGAAGGCTATTGATACTCCTGATATGGGAGGGGCATTGCAGATTCATTCTGATGTGGAGGGAAGGAATAGCGAGGGCATTGTCGCATTAAGAGCGAGAAGAAATCCGAATGTGATTGATTTAACTAAAAGCGAAAAGTATTCGGCTGAAGATTATTTTGAACCAATGAATGCGAAAGGAGGGGTCTTAGAGATTAAAAGAGGTGAGTATTATTTGGTTTCTTCGGAAGAAGTTTTGAATGTGCCTGAATGTTGTAATGTTGAATTGAAAGCGCATTCTCATCAGGGTATTAGTGGATCGCTTCATAGGGCCGGTTTTATTGATAATGGTTTTGATGGGGATTTGGTTTTTGAAATTACATCGGAGGAAGCGACGGATTTAGAGATTCATCATGGTATGTCTCTTGGTGAGATTGCTGTCTTTAGGACTGAGTTTCCAGATAAGCTTTATGGGGATGATAGAAGTGGTTCCCATTATCAGTTTCAGAAAGGTCCAAAGACTGCGAAATATTTTAAGTCGTTTGACTTTGGAATGGCTGCTAAGAATTATGCGAAATTAGGCAGGGATGTTTTGGTTCAGGATGCGAGATTGTTGTTGGCGACTAGGGGTGAGCGAGAAGGTTTTGAGTTTGTTTCGGATGAGAAAAAGAAAAAGTTGTTCGATTTAATTGAGGGAGAGGGTTTCTTTCATTCTCGTTATGATTGCGAGAGAGATGATTTAGTGTTGCAGTTGATTCCTTATGTTTTGGGTTTTAATGATAAGAGGGAGGTTTTTAGCTATGTTAGAGCAAAGGACATCAAGGACTATGGCGATGAAAGATTATTTGGGAAGCATTCTCTTGGTATTGGTGGGCATATTGGTAGAAAAGATGGGCCTAATTTTATTGTGTCTGGATTAGAGAGGGAAGTTGGCGAAGAGGTTAAAATTTCTGGCGATGTTGGTCAGCCGGTATTTCTTGGGACTTTATATCGGCCAGATAATCCTGTCGATAAAGTTCATTTTGGGTTGGTTTACGCAATTCGTACTAATGGTGAAATTATTCCGAGAGAGAGTTCTATTTCTTCTGGGCGAATGGTTAATATAAAAAGTATTTTGGAGAATTCTGGGTCGAATAAACTGTATGAAACTTGGAGTAGAGTTTTAATTCCGCATTTGATTGAATTTTATAAAATGGTTTCTGTAGATTTGTGATTTTTGACTCGAACCACTTTGTAATAGCGAAAGCAAAAAGTTTTTAAAGCCACTTTTGGTGTTTTGAATATCTAAAGGCGATATTCTAAAAATGCACGTGCTCCAATCCAAACATGTGAAGTTGAGTTCGAGCGAGGCTGAGAAGGTTCTTAAGGAATTTAATATTTCTTTGGCGCAGTTGCCGAAGATTTCTAAGAGTGATGCGGGGCTTCCTGAGGGGTGCGAAAAGGGAGATGTTGTTAAAATTTTTCGTGCGGATGAAATTTATTATAGGGTGGTAATATGAAAAGATCTTTGATTTTTTCATATCGCTGGTCGCTGGTCGCTGGTCGCTGGTCGTTTTTTAAAGAGGTGAAAAATGACTGAGCATATTTTAGTTAAAGAATTTTTGAAGAATCATTCTTTGGTTGAGTCGAATATAAAATCGTTTAATGATTTTATTGAGAATAGGATGCAAGAGATTGTGACGGAGTTGTCTGATTCTTTGTCTACGGATGATTTTGAAATTAAGTTGGGGAAGATTCGTGTTGGGAAGCCCAATATTGTCGAGGCGGATGGTTCTTCGAGGTTGGTTATGCCGGCGGAGGTTAGACTTAGGAGCTTGACTTATTCGGCGCCGATTTGGATGGAGATGACGATTAATTATGGGGGGCAGGTTGAGACCGAGGATGTTCAGTTGGGGAGAATTCCGATTATGGTTAAGAGTGGAGTTTGTAATCTCAGTGGGATGAGCGACGAGGATTTAGTGAAGAATTATATTGATTCGAGAGATCATGGAGGTTATTTTTTGATTAATGGAAATGAGAGAGTGATGGTGATGGCGGAGGATTTGGCGTCGAATCAAACTTTTGTTGAATGGCAGAAAACAAGGAATAGGTTGATGCTGAGATTATTTTCGCAGAGAGGGGCGTATAAAATTCCGGTTTCTTTGGTTGAGAGTCCTTATGGAATTTTGGAGGTTTCGTTTTCGAGATTTAGGGATATTCCTGCGATTGTTTTATTGAAGGCGTTGGGTTTGATCAGCGACGCTGATATTGTGAAATTTATTGGGAAGCAGACGGATGGATTGGTTGTTAATCTTTATGAGTTTGCGGGGATTGGAAGTGTTAATGATGCGTTGATGTGGATTGCGGAGAAGAGTTCGTTGCAGGGGACGAATAAGGAAATGCTTGATAGAGTTAAGCAGAGAATTGATTCGTATTTTTTGCCACATATTGGTTTAGATAAGGCATCGAGGATGGAGAAGGCGAGGACACTTTGTAAGTTTATTAAGCAGTTTTATATTGCGAGGGAAAATCCGAGTGCGGCGATGACAGATAAGGACCATTACGCAAACAAGAGAGTGAGGTTGTCTGGGGATTTGTTGTCTGATTTATTTAGGGTTAATATTAATATTCTTTTGAGGGAGGTGCAGCACACTTTGCAGAAGACGATGAAAAGGAGGAAGTTTTATTCGATTAAGACGATTGCGAAGTCGACTTTGTTTACTCATCGAGTTGAATCGGCGATTGCGACTGGGTCGTGGATTGGTGAGAGGAGCGGGGTGACGCAGAATATGGATAAAAATAATTCGTTCGCGGTTATGTCGCAGTTACAGAGAGTTACTTCGACTTTGCCGGGTGAACAAGAAAATTTTGCGGCGAGGACTGTGCATCCGACGCATTATGGCAGGTTTTGTCCGATTGAGACGCCGGAGGGAACAGAGATTGGATTGAGAAAAAATTTGGCTTTGTTGGCGAGGATTTCTACGAGGACGACGATAGAGTATGAGAATGTTTTGAGGGTATTGAAGGATTCTGGGATGAGAGATGTGGAAGGGGCTGTTGATGTTTTTTATAACGGGAGGTTTATCGGGGCTGTTGATGATGTTGATGGATTTGTTGGGAAGGTTAGGAATTTTAGAAGAGAGGGAAGATTGCCGTTTGAGGTTTCGGTGAGGTTTGATAGATTTTTAGATACGGTTTTTATTAGTTCTGAAATTGGTCGTGTGATTCGGCCGTTGATTGTCGTCGAGGATGGAGTTTCGAGATTGAAGAATGAGCATTTAGAATTGGTTAAGAGCGGGGTTTTGACTTGGGAGGGTTTGTTTGAAAAGGGAATTTTGGAATATTTGGACGCGGCCGAAGAGGACGATTGTTATATTTGTTTGGATGAGAAAGATTTAACGAAGGAACATACGCATTTGGAAGTTGATGCTATAGATATTTTTGGAGTTAGTGTTTCGTTGATTCCGTTTGGCGACCATGACCCGCCGGCGCGAATGGTCAAGGGGGGTTCGAGGGCTTATAGACAGGGGCTTGGAATTTATGCTGGGAATTTTCCGGTGAGAATTGATACAGATGTTTCGCTTTTGCATTATCCGCAGAAGCCGTTGGTTAGAAGTTTTATTTATGATACTTTGGATGTGCATCCGGTTGGGCAGAATGTTGTTTTGGCTGTCATGCCTTATGAAGGTTACAATATGGAGGACGCTACTGTTTTGAATGGAGGTTCGGTTGATAGGGGATTTGGCAGGAGCTCGAGGTTTAGGCCGTATACTTCGGTTGAGTTAAATTATGCGGGTGGGCTTAAGGATGAGATTACTATTCCGAATAAAGATGTTTCTGGTTATAGACTTGAAGAGAATTATAGATTTTTGGAAGATGATGGAATTGTGTTTCCTGAGGCCGAGATGGTCGAGGGAGAAGTTGTTATTGGGAAGGTTAGTCCTCCTAAATTTTTGAGCGAGGCGCGTGAGATTTCTATTCAGACGAAAAAAGAGAATTCTTCAGCGATAAGGCAGGAAGAAACTGGAATTGTCGACGCTGTTTTTGTGACGCAGGATCAGGAGGGGAATATGGTTGTTCATGTGAGGACGAGAGAGTTGAGGATTCCCGAGATTGGTGATAAATTTTCGGTGCCTCATGGGCAAAAGGGTATACTTGGAATGATTGCGCCGGAGTGTGATGTTCCATTTACTATTAGTGGTATACGTCCGGATATTATGTTTAATCCGCATGGTATACCGTCGCGTATGACTGTCGGTTATTTGATGGATGTTTTGGCTGGGAAGGTTGCGGCTTTGTCGGGAAGAATTGTTGATGCTTCGGCTTTTTCTGGAGAGAAGATTGATAGTTTGGAAAATAATTTGAAGAAGCTTGGGTTTAGAGAGAATGGGAAAGAGGTTATGTATAATGGAATTACGGGACAGAGGATGCCGGTGAAGATTTTTATTGGTAATATGTTTTATTTGAAGTTGAAATATATGGTCGCGGACAAGATGCATTCGCGGGCGTCGGGGAAGATTGCGTTGTTGACGCGACAGCCGATTGAAGGTCGGGCACGAGGTGGAGCTTTGAGACTTGGAGAAATGGAGCAAGAGGCATTGGTCGGGCACGGAGCGTCGCTGTTATTGAAAGAGAGATATGATTCTGATAAGGTTGTGATAAATATTTGCACGAAGTGCGGGGCTATTGTTATCGATGACCAAATTCATAACAAGAAAGTTTGTTCGCTTTGTCATTCGAATCAGGTTGAGCCCGTCGAGGTTTCGTATGCGTTCAAGTTGTTGATTGAAGAGTTGCAGGGTTTGCATTTGTTAACTAAATTCGAACTCAAAAACAAGTACGAATGAAATCGGAAATTTCATTCGCGGCATTCGGCATTCGGCATTCGGCATTCGGAGGAGTTGGGCAACTTGATGTAACTTATAGTTTTGGAAATAATGGTACACGGACTAACATGGACGAACACGGATTTTGTTTGGGGGCGGTAAGATGAATAGGCCGGTGAAGAAGCAAGTTAAGGGAATGGAGTTTCAGTTGTTGAATCCGGAGCAGATTAAGAAATTATCGGTTGCGAAGATTGTGACGCCGGAACTTTATGATGTTGATGGATATCCTGTCGACGGTGGTTTGATGGATTTGCGACTTGGTGCGATTGACCCGGGAGTGAGGTGTCGGACTTGCGGAGGGCGGTTGAAAGAATGTCTTGGTCATCCTGGGATGATTGAGCTGGCGCGGCCGGTGATTCATATTAAGTATTTACCAATTATTGATTTGGTTTTGAGGTGCACTTGTGAGGCGTGTGGGAAAGTTTTGATTAAGGATGAGAAGGATTTGTCGAAGGGGTTAGTAATGAGAATTAAGAAGGCGAAGGACGGGAAGAGGTGTCCGCATTGTGGGATTATTCAGGAAAGGGTGAGGCTGGAGAAGCCGACGACTTTTAGGAGCGGGAGAAGGAGATTGTTTCCGTCGGAGATTAGAGAGAGATTGGTTAAGGTTAGTGATGGGGATTTGAAAATTCTTGGGATTAATGCTGCGACATTGAGACCGGAGAGTACGATTTTGACTTTGTTGTTGGTGCCGTCGGTAACTGTGCGACCGTCGATTACTTTGGAGTCGGGAGAGAGGTCAGAGGATGATTTGACTCATAAGTTGTCGGACATTATTAGGTCGAATCAGAGGTTGTGGGAGAATTTGAATGCGGGTGCGCCGGAAGTTATTATCGAGGACTTGTGGGATTTGTTGCAGTATCATGTTACGACTTTTTTTGATAATTCGATTGCGAAGATTCCGCCGGCGAGGCATAGGAGTGGGCAGCCATTGAAAACGATTACCGAGAGGATTAAGGGGAAGGAAGGTCGGATTAGGAAAAACTTGGCAGGGAAAAGAGTTAATTATTCTGCGAGGACGGTTATTTCGCCAGATCTTAATATGAAGTTGAATGAGGTTGGTATACCGATTGAAGTTGCGAAAATTTTGACGGTTGCGGAGAGGGTTACGAGTGTGAACATGAAGAGAATGAAGGCGTTGGTTGCTAAGACGAGTTATCCTGCCGCGAATTATATTATTCGGTCTGACGGGAAGAGGAAGAGGATTACTGATGATTTGAGAGAGGAATTGGTTGAAGAACTGGAGACGGGATATATTGTTGAGAGGCATCTTGTTGACGGAGATGTGGTTTTGTTTAACAGGCATCCTTCTTTGCATCGGGCTTCGTTGATGGCGCATTTTGTCAAGATAATTCCCGGGAGAACTTTTAGAATTCATCCGGCGACTTGTGGTCCTTATGGCGCGGATTTTGATGGCGACGAGATGAATATTCATGCGCCGCAAACTGAGGAGGCGAGGGCTGAAGCGAAGTTGTTGTTGAATGTAAATGCTAATTTGTTTTCTCCTAAAAATAATATGAATTTTATTGGGTGTGTTAAGGATGCTGTTTCTGGGAATTTTATTTTGAGTGAGTCGGAATTAAATAAAGAGGATGCGACGCAGTTATTGTATGAATCGGGTATCAAGGTTGGCGGTTTAAATAAGATGAATTCGGGAATAAGTATTTTTGAGAAGATTGTGCCGAAGGAAGTTGTGGGGATTGCGCATGGTATATCTTCTAAAAATGGTAAGTTTAATGCGACGAGCTTTAAAACTGGGCGGGGAGATGCTTTGAGGGCGGCGGATATAAAATTGGGTCGAGATGAAACTATGGAATTATTGAGACAGGTTTTTATGTTGGGGACGGTGTTTTTGTCGAGGACGGGGTTTACGCTTTCGGCTGATGATTTGAATGTTCCCGACGCCGTGAAGAAGAAAACGGAGAAGATTATAGAATCTGCTGAGTTGAAGACGAAAGAGATTATAGAAAATTATTATAATAAAAGTTTGGATTTGTTGCCGGGAAAGAGTGCGGAAGAAACAAGAGAGACAAAAATTTTGCAGGTGTTGAATGAAACGAGAACGGAGATCGGCGACGCGGTTAAGGAAGGTTTTCCTAAGGATAATTTGGCGAGTAAGATGATTGGTTCTGGGGCATCTGGTAGTATGTTGAATATTACACAGATTGCGTGTTCGGTTGGGCAACAGGTTTTGCATGGAAGGAGAATCGATTTTGGGTATACCGGTAGAACATTGTCGTTTTTCAGGAAGGATGATTTGTCGCCGAGGGCGCGCGGGTTTGTTTATAGTTCGTTGATGGATGGGTTTAGACCTGATGAATTTTTCTTTGGTGCGATGACTGGCAGAGATGGGTTAATGGATGTTGCGTTGAGGACGCCGAAGTCGGGTTATTTGTATAGAAGGTTGGCGAATGCGTTGCAAGATTTAGTTATGGCTTATGATGGGACGGTGAGGGATGCTTCTAATAATATTGTTCAGTTCGTGTATGGAGTTGATGGAGTTGACATTTCAGAGAGGCATAATAATAAGAAAGTTGCTCCGGGTGAAGCGATTGGTGTTGTAACTGCTCAGAGTTTTGGCGAGGCATCGACGCAAATGGTTTTGAATGTTTTCCATTCTGCTGGTGTTGCTGAGATGCAGGTTACGCAGGGATTGCCACGTATTATTGAAATTTTAGATGCGAGGAAATTGCCGAAAACACCGTCGATGGAAATTTGGTTGGATAAAGAACACAATAATGAGAAGGATGCGAGGGTTGTTGCGGAGAAAATCAAAGAGGTCAAGTTGAAGGAGGTTATTTCTGGCATTGGTATTGATTTTGGGACGAAGAAGATTAAAGTTAATATTGACGAGAAGGCTTTGAGGTCGGTGCATATTGGATTGGAAAAAGTTGTGGAGGTTTTGAAGATAAAGGGTTATAGTATGAAAAGATTGTCTGATGGGTTTGTGTTGGATATGACGAAGGAAGATTTTAAAACTATTTATAAAACAAAAGAGAAAATTAAGGAGGTTATTTTAACTGGAGTTAAAAAGATTTCTCAGGTTTTGGTTGTCAAGAGGGGGAAAGATTTTGTGATTTTGACGGCGGGTTCTAATCTTAAAGATGTGCTGGCGTTTAAGGGAGTTGATGGCAATAAGGTTTTGAGTAATGATATTCATGAGGTTGCGAGTGTTCTTGGGATTGAGGCGGCGCGACAATTGATAATTAATGAAATTAATAAAATAATTAGTTCGCAGGGGTTGGCGGTTGATGGTAAACATGCGATGTTGGTTGCGGATACGATGGTTAGTTCGGGGATAGTGAAAGGGATTACGAGAATGGGAATTATTTCTGACAAGAGTTCGATTTTGGCGAGGGCATCTTTTGAAACACCAGTCAAGCAATTTGTTCAAGCGACGAAAACCGGGAAGAAAGATAAATTAGCGTCGGTGATTGAGAATATTATTTTGAATCAGCCGGTTCCGGTTGGGACGGGATTGCCGGGGTTGTTGGTTAAGGTGACAGGAAGTTTGGCTAATAAAGTTAAGGAGAAAAAGAAATGAGTGTAAAAGATTTGGCGGAAGCGATGGAAAGGGGGAAAGTTTTTTTTGGGTTGAGGCAGGCGTTGAAGGGCGGGAAAAAGTTGAAAAATGTTTTTATTTGCAAAGATACTCGAGATGAAATTGTCGAGAAATTGGAGGCTGCGAAGATTGAATTTGATGTTTTGAAGTTGAAGGAAGACGTTGCCAAGGAATTAAATCTTGATTTTGAATGTGAAGTTTTTTCTGTTAGGAAATGATGGATTGTTATTTGTGTGTAACTTTTTGTATTGCTAAAGAAAAAGGAGTGTGGATGAACGCGGATTTTTTAGGAGGGGATTATAATGGCAGGGACGATTGACATGCAGTTGATGAGGTATATTAATTTGTTTGAGAGGACGACGCGAGTTCAGACGAAGCGGGTTTTTGTTTATAATAATCAAATTATTTTTGCGGTTCCGAGATTTAAAGTTTCTTTGGCTATCGGGAAAGGGGCGGTTAATGTAAAGAGATTGAATGAGATTTTGCGGAGGAAGATTAAAGTTGTTGCGATGCCGTTGGTGGATAGTTCCGAGGAGATTGGGAAATTTGTCGAGGATGTTGTTGCGCCGGTTGATTTTAATAAGATTGAAGTGAGGGGGGATTCGGTTGTTCTTACGGCTGGTAGGCAAAGCAAGGCGGCGTTGATTGGCCGAGGGCGATTGAGAGAAAAAGAATTGGGAGATGTTTTGAAAAATTTTTTTGGGATTGCGAAGTTGAAGATTGTGTAGGGAAATTTGTAGGATATATTGAAATGTTTCATCAAAAATTTTTGCTAAAAGTTTTTAAAGGGATTTTTCACTTGATATGATATGGGAATAATGAGCGGGCGGAAGTTGAAGAAGGATAGGAAAAAGTTTCGTGATAATAAGTTGCCGCATAAAAAGAAACGGCTTGGGATTAGTTTGAAATTTGACCCGATTGGGCGAGCGTCGCAGGCGAAGGGGATTGTTATAAAGAAAGTTCAGAAAGAGGCGAAGCAGCCGAACTCAGCTATGAGGAAATGTTGCAAGGTGCAGTTGATTAAGAACGGGAAAGAAGTTACGGCGTTTATTCCTGGGAACTTGGCGCAGACATTTATCGATGAGCACGACGAGGTTGTAGTTGAGAGGATTGGTGGAAAGCAGGGACGGACGAAAGGGGATTTGTCTGGGATTAGATTTCAAGTAATTAAAGTGAATGACCAGCCATTGGATAGATTGTGGATGGGGAAGATTGAGAAGGGGAGACGATGAAATTTCAGAGAAATTTCATTGCGCTTGTCGCTTGTCGCTTGTCGCTTGTCGCACGACTTGGGTTGCTTGGTGTGACTTGTGTAACTGGAGAAAAAATAGCACATAGACTAACACGGACTAACACGGATTTTTTATGGGAGTTGAGATGGTTAAGAGATAATAAGGATGGTTTTAATGGAAGGTATGATACGCTTGTGAGTGTTGAGTATATCGTCGGTGCTCCATTTAATAGGACAATTATTAGAGAGGAAGATAAAATGAAGGGTCAGCGAGAAATTTGTCTATATGGACAGTCTAATAAAATGAATTCTATGGTGTGTGGGAGGTCGGTTTTTTGATGGTAGAGATGAAAGTTTTTGGATTGTTTGATGCGTCAGAGGTTCGAGTTGAGGATCCGGGATTGAAGAAAGTTGTGAATTTGTCGCCGAAGTTGTTGTTGAAATCGCATGGGAGGATTAAGTGGGACCCGACGAGGGCGAAGGTTAATGTCGTCGAGAGATTGATTAATTTGTTGCAAGTGCCGGGAAGTCGAGGGAAGAAGCACAGGATTATTACGGGGTGGATTAGTGGGAAGCAGACGAGGTGCACGATGATTGTGATTGATGCGTTTAAGATTATAGAGAAGAGCACGGGGGAGAATCCGTTGAAGGTTTTTGTGAAGGCGATTGAGAATGCGGCGCCACGGGACGAGGTTACATCGATTGAATATGGGGGGGCGAAGTATCCGCAGGCGGTTGATGTTTCTCCGCGACGGAGATTGAATTTAGTTTTGAGATATTTTGTAAATGGGGCTTATGACAAGGCGTTTAATAAAAAGGCGACGATTGTCGAGGCGTTGGCGAAGGAGTTGATGCTGGCGGCGGCGAATTCTGGCGAGAGTTATGCGATTTCGAAGAGGAATGATTCGGAAAAGGCGGCTGATGCAGCAAGATAATTTTGATTTTCGCTGACTATTTCTTAGTAAAATTCTCCTTATGTATGTTAGTACACCACGAAAATTTTTACGCTGCGAAATTTATTGATATAAATTAAAATTGGTTAGTATAAATTTATTTCACCAAAGATTTTTAAACTGAATTTTTTATTTGTTAAGATGGCAGTTGATACGATGGCGAGAGTTAAGGAATTGCAGAATGAGCCGAAGCATATTCGGAATATTGCGATTTGCGCGCACATTGACCACGGGAAGACGACGTTTTCGGATAATCTTTTGGCGGGGGCTGGGATGATGTCGGAGGCGTTGGCGGGGAAGGCGCGGACTTTGGATTTTCACGAGGATGAGGCGGAGCGTGGGATTACGATTGATTCAGCGTCGGTGTCGATGGTCCATAAGTTTGAGGGGCAGGATTATTTGATTAATTTGATTGATACGCCTGGGCATGTTGATTTTGGCGGGGATGTTACGAGAGCGATGAGGGCGGTTGATGGCGCGATTGTTTTGTGTTGTGCGTCTGAGGGAATTATGCCGCAGACGGAGACGGTTTTGAGACAGGCGTTGAAGGAGAGGGTTAAGCCTATTTTGTTTATCAATAAAGTTGATAGGTTGATTCGTGAGGTTAAGTTGACGCCGGAGGAAATGCAGAAGAGATTTGTCGATATTATTAATTCGGTGAACAAGTTGATTGCGGAGATTGCGGAATCGGATTATAAGCAGAAGTGGCAAGTTGGCGTCGGTGATGGGTCGGTTGCGTTTGGGTCGGCGTTTCATAATTGGGCTTTGAGTATTCCATATATGAAGAAGAAAGGGATTTCGTTCAAGGAGATTATTGAAGCGTATGAGAAGGGTGGGGAGAATTATAAGGAGTTGGCGAAGAGGGCGCCGATTCATGAGGTTATTTTGAATATGGTTATTAGGAATCATCCGGACCCGGTTCAGGCGCAGGATTATAGGATTCCGAAAATTTGGCATGGCGATATTAATTCAGAGGTTGGGAAGGATTTGAGGAGTTGTAATATCGACGGTGAAGTTGCGTTTGTGCCGATTAAGATTGTGGTTGATCCGCACGCGGGGGAGGTTGCTTGTGGCAGATTGTTTGGAGGGAAAATTAAACAGGGTGATGAGTTGTATATGAATATTGCGGGGACGAAAGTTCGGGCGCAACAGGTTTCGATTTACAAAGGTGCGTCGAGAGTTCAGTTAGATGAGGTTGTTGCTGGGAATATTGTTGGGATTGTCGGGTTGAGAGATGTTGTCGTTGGCGAGACGATTTCGAGAAATCCGATTGAGCCGTTCGAGGCGATTAGTCATTTGTTTGAACCGGTTGTTACGAAGTCGATTGCGGCGAAGAGAACTGCAGATTTGCCGAAGCTGATTGAGATTTTGAGACAGGTTGGGAAAGAGGACCCGGGATTGAGGATTGAGATTAATGATGAGACGGGGGAGTCGTTGATTTCTGGGATGGGCGAGTTACATTTGGAAATTATTGAAAATCGAATTAAGACAGAGAAAGGGCTTGAGGTTGAGATGGGTCCGCCGATTGTTGTTTTTCGTGAGTCAGTTGTGAAGCCGAGTGGTGTTGCTGTCGGGAGAACGCCGAATAAGCATAATGATTTTTTTGTTACAGTTGAGCCGTTGGAGGAGTCGATTGTTGCGGCGATTGCCGACGGGATTTTGCCGAAGGGGAGGATGAAAAAGAAGGACAAGACTTTGGATGAGACACTGGTTAAACTTGGTATACCGAGGGATGAGGCGCAACAGTATAGGGATATTTACAAGGGTTCGATTTTTTTGGATAGGACGAAGGGGATTGTGCAGATTGGCGAAGTGATTGAGTTGTTGCTGGATGCGTTTGAGCAGGTTATGGATGCGGGGCCGTTGGCGAGGGAGCCGTGTCATAAGATGAAAGTTTCGGTTGTTGACATGAAGTTGCATGAGGACGCGATTCATCGTGGGCCGGCGCAAGTTTATCCGGCGGTTCGTGATGCGATTAAGGAAGCGTTTGCGAAGGCGACGCCTGTGATTTTTGAGCCGGTTCAGATTCACCAGATTGAAGCGCCGACGGATTTTATGGGGGCGGTGACGAGTTTGGTTTCGACGAAGAGGGGGACATTGGTTGATGTTCAGCAGGATGAGAGCGGGATTATAATTCGGGCTGAGCTCCCAGTTCAAGAGATGATTGGGTGGACTTCGGATTTGCGTTCAGCGACGGAGGGACGAGGAGTTTCATCATTGGTGTCGCAGTCGTTCAAGAGATTGCCGTCGGAGTTGCAGGCGAAAGTGATTAAGCAGATTAGAAGTCGGAAGGGGTTGGCGGAGAATCAATAAGGCCTAAGAGGATATCCTCTTTGGCTCTGTATCTCCTTGGTTAAGCGAAATCTACGATTTCGTATTTAGTGCGAAACAAAATTTTTCTATGGCGTCGTCCAACTTCGTCGGACAATCTGCGCCCAAAATTTTGTTTCGCGTGGGAGGGGACAGTGTTGTTAAATTTTTTTCGCGAGTGTTTCGCGCTTCGTGCGCGATTGTAATGTTAGGATAAGTTGGTGGTGAATTTTTTAAGAGTTGTCGTCGGATGATATGAAAGTTATGTGGTTTTCGATTGTCCGGTTTGTGATTGTAAATTTTATTTTTTATTTTTTAAAAATTTTTTTCACAACCGCAATCTTTAAAAACCTAAATTTTAATTAATATAATATGGCTAAAACAAAACCAGGAATTAATGTTGTCTTCGTCGGACATGTTGATCACGGGAAGTCGACTTGTGTTGGCAGACTTTTCTATGATAGTGGGATGGTTTCCGAACAGGAAATGAAAAAGTTCAAGGAAGAAGCGGAAAAGCATGGTAAGGCCGGATTTGAATTTGCGTATGTGATGGATAATCTTAAAGAGGAGCGGGAGAGAGGAGTTACTATTAACTTGTCTTACAAGAAAATTGTCACGAAGAATTTTGAGGTTACTATTATTGACGCGCCTGGGCACAAGGATTTTGTCAAGAATATGATTACTGGTGCTTCACAGGCAGATGCGGCGTTTTTAGTTGTAGCAGCTGATGGTGGTGTTCAACCACAAACTCGGGAGCATGTTTCTTTGCTTCGAACTATGGGAGTTAAGCAACTTGCAGTTCTTGTGAATAAGATGGATGTTGTTAATTATTCCGAAGAGAAGTTTAATGAGGTTAAGAAAAATGTTACTGATGTTATTAGCAAGGTAGGATACAAGGATGTGCCTTTTATTGCGGGTTCCGCTTTGAAGGGTGATAATATCGCTAAGAAATCTGATAAGATGGCTTGGTATACCGGTCCTACTGTTTTGGAACAGATTGATAAGTTCCCTGCACCTGAAAAACCGACGGGCTTACCAATGAGGATGCCGATTCAGGATGTCTATGAGATTACTGGAATTGGTACGGTTCCTGTAGGAAAGGTTGAGACTGGAATTATGAAAGTTGGGCAAAAAATTATTGTGATTCCAGGTCGGTCTGGGGCTGGTATTCAGGGTGAGGTTCGAAGTATTGAGGCTCACCATGAGCAGTTGAAAGAAGCTGAAGCTGGAGACAATGTTGGTGTTAACATTCGAGGCGTTGGCAAGAAAGATGTTGCTCGAGGGGATGTTATCTGTGATGCGGCTCATCCGGCAAGTATGGTCGAGGAGTTTGAGGCACAGATTGCTGTGATTAATCATCCGACTGTTATTGCAAAAGGGTATACACCAGTTTTCCATGTTCACACGGCTCAGGTTCCATGTCAATTCATTGAACTTAAGGCGAAGTTGGACCCAGCGACGGGACAGGTTTCACAACAGAATCCAGATTTTTTGAAAAATGGAGATGTTGCGATTGTTAGAGTTAAGCCGATTGGGAATCTTGTTTTGGAGTCTGCTGATAAGAATCCAAACATGTCGAGGTTCGCGATTCGAGATGCTGGGGTTACTGTTGCTGCTGGAGTTTGTAAATCCCTCGTCGAGAAAAAAATATAATTTTTAGGAATTTATTTTTAATTCCTGTTTTGTTTTTTTTTGTTGTAAAGTATCTAAATTCTTAAAAAGTCTCTCTTTGTTTTTTTGTAATGGTTGTGATTAGGGGTTATACTGATTCGGATTATGATGGGGTTATAGGGTTGTGGACTTCTGTCGGTCTTTATATCCCTAGTTCTGACAAGAGAAGTTTGCTTCGGCAGAAGATTGAATTTTCTCCTGGGTCTATTATTTTGGCTGAGGATGATGAGAGAATTGTCGGGAGTGTGGCTGTGGTTTTGGACCCGTGGATGGCGACGATTTTTAGATTAGCTGTTAGTGAGGATTATAGAAATAAAGGGCTTGGCAGGGGGCTTGCTGTTCAGTTAATGGAAGAGGCAGAGAAGAGAGTCAGGGAAGTTGGAGCTGAGACAGTAGGATGTTATGTTGCCAAGGGGCGTGGAGCGTCACGAGAGAAAAGTGGTTATCGTTTTTTTGGGACTTATGATTGCTTGGAAAAAACTCTATCGCAATAATTCTTAAAAACTCTCTCTTCGTTTTTTTGTGATGGGAATTCAAGTGCGGGAGCGGACGGTTGAAGAGATTGTGGAGAAGTTGAAAGAGATGAATACGGCTTTGAATAAGATTATTTATTTGGAGTCGGCGGTGCGAGTGCCGGGGTTTAATTTTGAGATTAAGAGATTTTTGTGGGGGGAGTTGTGCGAGTTATATAAAGAGAGGAAGATGTTTGAGAAAGCGGCGAAGGCGATGGCGAACAGGGCAGGGATTGAGATTTCTTTTCGGGACAAGGTCGAGAGTTATTTGAGCGCGGCTGAGTTGTTTACGAAAGTTGGGAAGATTGACGACGCTGAGGAGATGTTTATTCGGGCGGGGCGGGAAGCTAATAATGTTGAAATGGCGAAAATAAAGTTGGCGAGAAAAAATATTTATTTTGTTTTGGCGAGAGATTTGGAGATGAGTGGGAAGAGGTTGGGGGCGGTGAAATTTTATGAGAAGTTGATTAAGATGAATTTGGATGAGATGGAAAAGAGTGAGATTAGGGAAAAATTGTTGAAGATGTATAAGGCATTAGGGATGTTTAGAGAGGCGCGGATGCTGGGTGATTAGTTAAGGTATTAGATATTAGTTTTTAGTTCGGATAAAATAAAATAAGAAAAATTATTCGAGGTCTTCTTCTAGGTCAACGTCTGGATTCATGTCCATATAGTCTGCGTTCAAATCAGTTTCTTCTTCGGGCATTTTGTTTTGGATTATTCCTCTTCATCTTCGAGTTCTTCTTCGTCATCAAACTCTTCATCTTCGAGGTCGCTGTCTTTTTTGTTTTCCATGTCCTCTTTATTTATTTTTTAGCGGATAAAATCTTTATAAATATTTGTGTGAAATTTTTTTGGTTTTGAAATATGGAAAAGGGTTTAAAGGGTTGGTTGTTGTTAATTGTTTATTGGAAAGATTTATAAGTTGAAATTTGCTGTGTTTTTCGTTAGGGATTACCTGCAGTTCATGATTATCATATTCACGGTTGGAAAGTTTAACTAGGTATATTTCTAATGAATTAAATATGGAGAATAAAATGGCAAAGAAAATTTGTAAAAATATCGTAGGTTGTTTTGTTTTAAGACGAGATGGCCAAGATTAGTCCGACGTCGATAAAGTATTCGATTATTGCTGATTTTGTGGCTGAGGGTCCGTTTCAAAAACCGGATGTTATTGGGGCTTTGTTTGGGCAGACCGAGGGTTTGCTTGGTTCTGATATGGAATTACGGGAGCTTCAGAAGGAAGGAAAGATTGGCCGCATCGAGGTTGATTTGAATTCTGAGAATGGGAAGACGACTGGTGAGATTGTGATTCCGACTGCTTTGGATAAGACAGAGACGACGATTATTGCTGCGGCTTTGGAGACGATTGACAAAATTGGTCCGACGGATGCGAAGATAACTATTCGAGATATTTCTGATGTTCGCGGTTCGAAACGTGATTATATTATGGAGCGGGCGAAGGCTTTGTTGGCTGGGATTAAGAATAAAGGAATGGATTCGACGGAGATGGGAGCTGAGTTGAGAGATTCGACGCGAGTTTCGAAGGTTGTAAGTTATGGTCCGGAAAGTTTGGCTGCTGGTCCTGATGTTGATTCGTCTGATGATATTATTGTTGTCGAGGGGCGAGCTGATGTTATCAATTTGTTGAAGTGTGGCATTAAGAATGTTATTGGAATGCAGGGGACTCGGTTTCCTAGAACAATCGCGACGTTGGGAGAGAGTAAGGAATTAACCTTGTTTGTCGACGGTGATAGGGGTGGAAAATTGATTGCACAGAATGTTTGTGATAATGCGAAGGTTGTTTATATCGCTGTTGCGCCTGATGGTAAGGAAGTCGAGGAGTTGGCCGGGAAGGAAATTTTACAGGCCCTTAGGAAAAAAGTTCCGACTCGGGTTTTTTTGAGTAAATCTGATTTCAGTTCGCAGATTGCAAATCGTAACTCTAATGAGAATGTTGTTCGGAGGAATTTGAGTGATGACGATATTGTCAAGTTGAGAGAGATTGCTTCTGAAATCAAGGGGCGGAATGTTCTTGTTGTTAACGAAGATTTGAAAGTTGTCGAGAATATTCCTGTTTCGAAACTTGATAGTGTTGATGCGAAGGACGCTTTTGTTTTGATGGTTTTGTCTGCGACCGATGTTGTCGTCGAGGCCGCTGAAAAACTTGGTTCGAGGGCGGTGGCGGCGAAGACGTTTGGCAAGGTTTCGTCAGATAGTGTTCAGTTAATTTCGCTTTAAAATTAATACCCTTGTTTGAGGGCTTTTTGTTTTTTGTTTTGATAAGTTTTATATACTTCTTTTTGTTTTGATAAGAATGTTGAAAAAGAAGGAGTCGCGACGTTTTGGTTGGAAGTTGGTTATTGTTTTGATTTTGTTGGCTGTTGTTTTGGCTGTTACGTGGTTTCGGTTTTTTAGTTATAAGAGTTGCGATAGTTGGAATTGTTTTAATGAGAATTTGAAAAATTGTGATAGGGTGAAGTTTGTTGGTGGAACGGATATGATTTTTGAGTATACAATTAAGGGGAGTTCTGACGCGGGGTGTGAAGTTGATGTCGAGTTGTTGGTGGGAGAGTTGAATAATCAAGATTCGATTAGGTTGGAGCATCAGACGATGAGTTGCGTGTTGCCCGACGGTGTTGTGATGATTCCAGAGAGTAATATCGGGAGATGTCATGGGATGTTGAAGGAGGGATTGCAGGATTTGGTGATTAAGAAGTTGCATACTTATCTTGTTCAGAATTTAGGGAAGATTAATTTGGATATTTTGGAGGCGGCGAGTTCTTGAATTATAATTCGAATTCGTTGATGAAGTTGATTATCGTTTTGTATTTTTCTAGGAACTGATGTCCTTTGTCGGTAAGGGAGATTGTTTTGTTTTCTTTGTGGTTATTTTCTTTTATGAGATTTTTGTTAAGTAGTTCAGAATAGTATTCCTTGAATCTTGTGGATGATATGTTTGATTGTCTTATTAGCGGGGTTATTTTTATGGAGTTGTGGTTTTTATAAATTATAGATAGGACGTCTTTTATTATTTCTAGTTTTCCTCTTTTTGTCATTTTAATCAGTCCCAGTATTTTTTATAACTCTGTATAAAACAAGCAAGAATACTAATGTTGATGCCAGGTAGATAAATAATTGGAAGCCCTGGAAAAATTTTGGGATTAAAGTGTCTATGATGTTAAGTACCCAGAACAAAGAAAGAAGAATGTAAGTCAGGTAAAGATGGTGTTTTCCTTTTCTGTTCTTTTTATATTGATAAGAGATTCGAATAATGAAAACGACGACGGCAAGAAGGAAAAGATTTAGTCCCAGATAAACTAGCGGGTTTCTTGACAAGACGCTTATTAGAGCGAGAGTTATGGCAAGAAAGTGTAATAAATAAATTTTGCGGGAATTGTTATTCCATTTTTGCATTACACTATAAAGAAGATAAAATATTGCCATCGAGCTGAAGTATACAAATAAAAGTTGAGTTGCTAGTCCTGTGATTCCAAATGTGATTGGAGAAAGTTCTAGTATTCCGTTGATATCAAAGTAAATAACTATAAATTTTATGAACCCTCTGAAGAAATAGGCGATTGCGAAAAATAGAAATGCTTGTCTGAAATATTTTATTCCTTTGTGTGAGCTTAATTCGTAAAGTTCTTTTGTGCCGAAATAAATTATTAAACTGCAGACGATTATTATGAACGAGTAAAAAAATTCTGCTCCTAATCCTAGTCCGAGCAGGCTGGTTAATTTTTCTCTTCCAATGCTTTTGAAAATAATTCTTCCCGTTGATATTGGCATTTTATCTTGTGTTGAGTGGGTGTGAGGATTTATAAAAATGATGGACGTGGAATTTAGAGAGATATGTTTAATAATTTAGATTCTATATCTTGTTATGAAAAAACGTTTATTTTTGTTGGTTGTTTTGTTGGTTGTCGCGTTGATTCTTTTTGCAAATTTGATTTTTCATTTGATTTATTTTGTCGAGTTTCATAAACATATAATTCCGCTTAGCGAGTTAGATAGGGAGCGAGTGGCGAGCATTCTTAACAAGAGTATCGGCGTTGGCGATTATAAGATAAATGGTTTTAATGTTTATTCGTCGAGGGGCAGAGTTAATGTCGAGGTGATAAATGGGAGTTTGAAGAAGCATTATATTTTGGATTTAAATGAGGAGAGAGTTGTGAAGAAAATATGAGCGGTTCCAAGAAGAAGTTTTTGCTGTTTCTTGTTTTTGTGGTTGTCTCAGTTGCCGTCGGTGTTTTGTCCGGATATTTTGGATTGAATTCTTCTTCGATAGATTTATTTGTTTCGCTGAATCCTTTTCTCGCGGGATTTTTGTATTCGCTGGCGTTTATCGTGCTTGCTTCTTTTTCGTTTTCGGTGAGTGTTATGACAGGATTGGGTGCGTTGATTTTTTCTCTTCCGGGTCTTGTTGTTTATGCGATGATTGGAATTCTCGGGAGTTCGATTGTTGATTTTTATATTGCGAGAAAACTTGGGAGAGAATATGTGCAGAATTATCTTAAACGGCGGGGTCGTGGTTTGGAAAAATTTGATGAGGTCGTCGAGAAAAGTCCTTTCAAGACAGTTTTTATTTTGAGCACGATATTTTTTGTTCCGCCGACGATTCCGAATTTTCTTGGGGGGATTATGAAAATTAATTTGAGAGATTATTTTCTTGCTACTTTTTTAGGGAATCTTCCGAATACTTTTTTTACGGCTTATTTGATTAATGGGATGATTTATTCAAATTATTTTCAAATATATTTTTCGATTGCTAGTTTGATTGTAATAACTGTTGTTGCTTTGTTTTTTTATCGAGGGGAAATTGGAGGAATTTTGAGGATTAGTTTTCCGAGAATTTTTGGGCGATTGGGGAATTCGGGGATTTGATGCGAGCTTGATTTTATTTGTGGATTTTAAATCCACATTGTTTAAAAATAGGAAACCGATGAGAGAATATGAAACCCGTGATTGTTCTTGATGATGTATGGAAAAGATATGACATGGGCAAGGCGGGCGGATTGACGGTTTTGAAGGAAATTGATTTGAAAGTCGAGAGGGGAGAGTTTGTCGCTGTCGTTGGTCCGAGCGGGAGTGGGAAAAGCACGATGGTAAATATGATTGGTGCTCTTGATGTTCCTTCTTATGGGACGATTTATCTTGATGATAAAGATATTGGTAAAATAAGCGAATCGTCTTTGGCGAAGTTGAGAAGTAAGAAAGTTGGATTTATTTTTCAGCAATTTAATTTGATACCTACTTTGAGTGCGCTTCAGAATGTGATGCTGCCGATGGAAATTGTTGATACTTCCGAGAAAATTGCGAGAGAGAGGGCGACGAAACTTTTGGTGAAATTAGGATTGGGAGACCGTCTTAATCATAAACCGAACGAGTTGTCTGGAGGGCAACAGCAAAGAGTTGCGATTGCGAGGAGTTTGGCGAATGACCCGGAAGTTATTTTGGCGGACGAGCCGACGGGAAATTTGGATAGCAAGACGGGAAAATTTGTGATGGATTTTCTTGGGAAATTAAATGGCGAGGGGAAAACGGTTGTTATTGTTACTCATGATTTGAACTTGGTCCAGTATGCCAAGAGAATTGTTTATGTGATGGACGGAAGGATTGAGAAAAATATTGAAAGTGGGGAGATGCGCAAGAGAAGATGAAAAGTAGATTTATTTTGATTTTAGTGATGTGTGTTTTTTTGACGAGCATTATTTCCGCAGAGGAGGTTTTGAATTATTCGTATAATTATGATTATGATGGTACTCAGATAACTCAGTTAAAGTACGAACCTTATCCTGTAAGTCCCGGGGAATATTTTGATGTTTGGGTTAAGGCGTCGTTGGGGAATTCGGTTGATTATGCGAAGTTTGAATTGATTGATAGTTTTCCGTTTAGCGTCGATGAAAATGAAAATCCTGTTAGAGAGTATAAGGACGCGAGTTCTTTTGAGGTTGTCATGCATTATAAGATTCGTGTGAGTAAGGATGCCGTTGAGGGGGAAAATGAATTTAAATTAAAATATATGAATAGCAAATTAAATTCAGGGGTTATTAGTTCTTTTCCGATAGAAGTTTCGAATGTGCAGACGGATTTTGATTTAGTTGTGCAGGAATCTTCTGGGACGGATGTTTCGATTGCGATTGCGAATACGGGCGTGAATACTGCGAATTCTTTGATAGTTAGAATTCCGGAGCAGGATAATTATAGAATTTCTGGAACTAATGGGCAGATGGTTGGGAATCTTGATTCTGGGGATTATACTATTGTTAGTTTTAGTTTGACGCAAGTTGGGAGAAGTCAGGGAAGTGATTTGCAGGTTCAGTTAGATTATACGGATAGCATTGGAGGAAGAAGGAGCGTTGTGAAAAATGTTCAGTTTATTTCGGCTTCTCCAATAAATATAACGGGGCAAGTTATTGGTGGAAATTTTCAAAGAGGTAATTTTACAACGACGCAACAGAGTAGTAGTATTTTCAAGAGTGTTTGGTTTTGGATAGTTGTTGTTTTGGTTGCGGGAGGAGGATATTGGTATCATAGTAAATATCCCGGGAAGATGAAGAAATTATTTTTGGGATTGAAATCGGGGTCGAAAAAGATTGAGGGTGGGAAAAATTCTAAGGGAGTTCCAGATTGGGTTTTAGCTGAAAGGAAGAGGAAGTAACCATGAAAACGAAAAAAGCGTTTCAACTTTCGCTTAATATGTTGATACATAGCAGACTGAGAAGTTATCTGACGATTATCGGGATTGTGATTGGAATTGCGGCGGTTGTTTCGATTGTTTCTGTTAGTCAGGGGGCGCAGCAGCAGTTGCAGGAAAGTTTAGGGAATTTAGGGGGGGATGTTTTGACGATTAGTCCCGGGGCTTCGCGGGCGATGGGTTCCGGGGGTGGGTTTCAGATTCGTGGCGGCGGCGGAGATTTTGGAAGTTCTTCGTCTTCGTCGGAGCAAAAAAATCTTACTGCGAAAGATGTGATTGTTTTGAAAGGGATTCAGAATATTGATTTTGTGATGGGGATGGTTTCTGGCAGGGCAGATGTGACTTATTTGAGTAAATCGTCGACGGTGAATATTGAGGGAGTTGATGCGGAAGTGTGGAAAGATTTTATCACGACGGGTTTGAGTTCGGGGAGATACTTGATGCAGGGAGATTCGAATTCGGTTGTTGTTGGTTATCGTGTTGCGAATTCTGTTTTTGATGGGATGCAAATAAATAGGCAGATTACGATAGAGGGGAAAATTTTCAAGATTGTCGGAGTACTGGAGCAGAGTGGGAGTGTTGATTCAAATATTTACATGCCGATTTTGATGGCGCGAGAGGTTATTGATAATGTTGGAGATGAAAAGTTTAATTCTATTTCTGTGAAGATAAAAGATGTGGATTTGACGAATGAGACGGTTGCTGAGATAACCCAGAAGTTGATGTTGTCTCGTGGGATTCTTCAGACGAAGAATATCGACTTTAGTGTTTCAAATCCTGCGGAAATTCAGGCGACGGTTAGTTCTTCACTTAATTCGATTGCGTTGTTTTTGGCGGCTATTGCGGCGATTTCGTTAATTGTCGGGGCGGTTGGTATAGCGAACACGATGTTTACTTCTGTGATGGAGAAGACGAGAGAGATTGGAATTTTGAAAGCGATTGGTGCGCAGAACAAGGATATACTTGTTATATTTTTGTTTAGTTCGGGTTTGCTGGGATTGATTGGCGGGATTGGCGGAATTGTCCTCGGTGTTTTTGGCGCGGGTCTTATTGGAAGTTTGGCGAGTGGTTCGTTTGGGAGATTGTCGTTTAGTTCTACTTATTTTAGTCCGACGCTGATAATCGGGGTGTTTTTGCTTTCAATATTTATAGGAATGATTGCGGGAGCGATACCGGCGTATAGAGCGTCGAGGTTGAAGCCGGTGGATGCGTTAATGAGATATGAGTGATTATAGGAAATGTTTAAATTGTTGATGATTATTTAATTATTATGTCTAATATAAGATTTGGTCCGACGGGGATTGGGTCGGTTGGTGATGCGGTTGCGAATTTGGAGATGTATCATAAGTTGGGTTTTCGGGCGGCGGAGGTTTTGTTTACTTATGGGATTTATATTAAAAAGAAAGAGGATGCTTTGAGAATTGGTCGGGTTGCGAAAAAGTTGGGGATTTATTTGTCGGTGCATGCGCCATATTGGATTAATTTGAATTCGAAGGAAGAGAAGAAGGTTGAGATGTCGAGGGCTCGGATTTTGAAATGTTGCGAGGTTGCGTCGTGGCTCGGGGCGAAGCGGGTTGTTTTTCATCCGGGATTTTATTCAAACTCAAAGAATTTGAATAAGGTGTCAGGTGTCAGGTGTCAGAATTCAGAATGGATGGAAGCGGATTTTCAGAAGATTAAGGAAGGGGTGGTTGAGATGATGGAAGTTGTGAAGGAAAATAAATGGGATGTTGAATTGTGTCCGGAGGTTATGGGGAAGGTGAATGTTTTTGGTTCGATTGACGAGGTTGGGCGATTGGTTCGCGAGACGGGTTGCGGGGTTTGTATTGATATTGCGCATGTTTTGGCTCGTTATAAAAATTATGAGTTTGAGAAAATTGAAGAGGTTTTCAAGTTGAAGAATTGGCACGTGCATTTTTCAGGGATTGAGTTTGGAGATAAGGGCGAGAAGAAACATTTGGTGACGCCTTTGTCTGAATGGAAGAAGGTGTTGGAATTTTTGTCTGGGTTAGATAAAGATGTTGTTTTGATATGTGAAAGTCCCGACGCTGTTGGAGATTCGGTTGTTGGGATGAGAGAGTGGGGGAGTTTGTAGTTATCTTTGTCGATCTTGGTATTGTGCTTCTATGAGGTATTTTTTTTCAAGGATGCTGATTTTTGTTTTTAATTCTTCGTACAATCTTGGCACAAAGTATTCTTTGATGGTTTCTAATTTTTCTTTTGCTGCTCCTAATTTGATAGATTCTTTAACTAATTCTTCGATGGTGCAGCTTTGTAAGAATTGATGGGCTCTGGCTATTGCTGAATCTATTCTGTCTGTTATTTTTTCATTAAGTTCTTCGTCTATTAAGTTCTTCGTCCATTACTCTTCTCTTCCGTTTTCTTTTTTCAGATCTTCTTCCTGTTGTTTTTCCTCGTCGAGCATTCGTTGTCGGAGTTCGGAAATTTTTTCGAGAATTCGTTTTGCTTTGTCGGGTTCGTCTCGCGCGGTGTTTAAGATGTAGAGGATTTTTCTAAGAATGTCGTCGTAGGATTCGCCTTTGTTTTGTCGGAGTTTTTCGATTCGGAGTTTTGTTTCTTCCAGAAGTTTTATGGTTGTGATTTTTTCTGTTATTTTTTTAATTGCCATTTTTGTTACTCTCATTTACGATATTCGGTATACGATGGTATACTATTTAAATCTTTTTGTCCTTTTAAAATTACAACAATGCTAAGGTTTAAATAGCTTTTATTTGTTGAGTGTTTAACTAAATTAGGATGGAAAAAATGAAAAGAAATTTGCTTTTAATTCCTTTTGTTGCAGTTCTAACTCTGATGGTTTTGAGTTTTGCTTCGGCTGGTCTTGCTAATGACGTCGCTGTAGAATTTAATAGCGTTGGGCTGGGGGCTTCGACCACAATGGTTGGTAATGTCGGCGATGTTGTTCCTGTGCGAGTAACATTTCGGGCTTGCGGCGATGAGAGCGATGTGAGAGTCAAGGTTTCTATGGAAGGTTATCGTGAGGATGTTTCCGCTTCGACTGACAGGTTTGATGTTGAAGGTGGCAATGTTTATACCAAACTTTTAAGCTTGAAGTTACCTTCTGATTCTGACGAATTGTCTGAGGAATATACTCTTTATGTTGAGATTGTTTCTAAGGATAAGAGAACGGAGCAGAAGTATACTGTTAGTATGCAGAGAGAATCTTATACTATTAAAGTTTTGACTGTTGATTATTCTTCGAGGGTTTCGGCTGGCGATGTTGTTCCGATTTCTGTTGTTGTTAAGAATAATGGTTATGACAGATTGGACGATGTTTATGTCCAGGTTTCGATTCCGGCCTTGGCGATTTCTTCGCGAGGGTATGTTGGGGATTTGATTCCTACGGAAGATTGTATCTTGTCTGAAGATGGTTACGATAATGTTGTTGTGAGCAATTGTGACGACGAAGATTCCATGGAGATAGTTGTTCCTTTGAGAGTTCCTGATAATGCCAAGGGTGGCGTTTATGAACTTGAAATTAGGGCTTACAACTACGATGCTGAGGCGATTGCCACTAAGTTAATTAGTGTTGGCGATTCGGCTTCGACTATGGTTTTGGCTGCTGCGAAGAATAAGGATTTGAATGCTGGAGAGACAGTGACTTATGATTTGGTTATTGTTAATTCTGCGGATAGCATTAAGGTTTTCAATATAGAGTCCGTTTCTGGCAATGTCTTAAGTGTTTCAGTTCCCTCAGTAGTTACTGTTGGCCCTGATTCGAGCGAGAGCGTTGTTATTAGCGTGACTGCGGCAGATGATGCTGAGATTGGAACTTATACTTTTTCTGTGGGCGTTAACGGTGAACAAACTGTTTTTGGCGCGAACGTCGTCGGCAAAAGTGTTTCGACTTCGGTTGTTGCTTTGACGGTAGTTCTTGTAATTGTCTTTGTTGTTCTCCTTATTGTTTTGGTTGTTCTTCTTACACGGAAGGAAAAGCCAATTGAAGAAGTAGAAACTTCATATTATTAATTTTAATTTTCCTCTTTAATTTTTTGAGGATTTTTGTTTTTCGAGAGAAAAACATTTAGGTGGAGGTAAGGAAGAAGATGAATATTTTTTTGCTTGATAAAAATTTGAGGAAGTGTGCGACGTATCACAATGACAAGCATGTTGTGAAAATGATACTGGAAAGCGCGCAGATGCTTTGTTCGGCTCATTGGGTTTGTTGTGGTTCGGCGCCATATAAATTGACGCATGTTAATCATCCATGTTGCGTTTGGGTTCGGGAGAGTTTGGATAATTATGATTTTCTTTGTCGGCTTGGGTTGGCTCTTTGTAGTGAGTATACTTTGAGATATGGGAAAGTTCATAAGTCGCAGAAGGTTGTTGAGTGGTGTGTTGCGAATAAGCCGAAGGTTGCGAAGAAAGGTTTGACGAGGTTTGTTTTGGCGATGCCGGATGAGTATAAGGGTGATGATGTTGTGATGGCGTATCGTCGGTATTATGTTGGAGAGAAGAAAAGTTTTGCGAGGTATACGCGAAGGATGGTGCCGAGGTGGTTAATAGATGGTAGAAAGTAGAGGGTAGTGATTTGTCGAAGCTTTGCTTCGTTTATTTGTAGGATGGCTTTGCCGCCTTCACGCGAAGTGGGGGTTATATTTTGAGAGAAATAATTTTGCTTATATTTTCTTGCATGGATACGCCGTAGAGGTTTGAGGCTTCGGAGATTAGGGTGTCGTTGTGAGTGATGATTATGTATTGGCCGGATGTCATGTATTTTTTGATTAGGGCAGCTAGGAGTTCGGAGTTATGTTTGTCGAGGGCGGCGTCGATTTCGTCGAACACATAGAAGCAGTAGGGTCGGTATTCTTGAATTGCGAAGATTAGCGAGAGTGCGACCATTGTTTGTTCGCCGCCGGAGAGGGATTTGATGTCGAAGTATCGTCCTCTTGAAACTTTGATTAAAATATTTAGTCCGCCATCAAATGGGTCATTTTTGTTTTCGAGCTCGAGGAACACTTGCCCTTTGTGGGAAAGTTGGGTGAAATTTCTTGTGAAAAATTCGTTGATGGCGGTTAGGGTTGTCAAGAATGATTTCTTTTTTTTCTTGTCGATTTCAGTGATGATGGTTTTGATTTTTTCTTCTTCGGACTGGATTGTGGCGATTTTTTCTTGGATTAATTTTACTTGTTCCTCGACGGTGTCAAAAACTTCGAGGGCTCGCATGTTTACGCTGCCGAGTCTTGATATTTGGAATTGGGCTTTTTGGAGACGTTCTTTTATTTGGTCGATTGGCAATGGTAGAAGTTCTATTTGTTCGAATTCTGCAAGTTCTGTTTTTATTGAATCTATTTGCGCTGAGAGTTGCGCTCTTTGTATTTTGTTTTGATTTATTTTGTCTTCGAAGTTTTTGATTATGTGTTGTATTCCGATGACATCAGTTTCGATTGTTTTTTGCTGGTCTTGAGTTTCATTTCTTTCGTCGAAGAATCTTTGCGCTTTTTCGTATAATTTTTGTTCTTCAATTTCTTTTTTTCCTGCCTCTTTTTCTTTTTCCTTTATCGCGATTTCTATTTTTTTTAGTTCGATTTCGGATTCTTCGATATCTCTTTCTGTTGATTTGAGTTCCATTGACAACCGGTTTGTTTCTTTTTTCTTGATTATTATTTCGGTGTCGATGTCCATGTCGGTGAAGGAGATTTCTTGAAGAGCTAATTTTGTTTCATCGTATTTTTCTTCTATGTTTTTTAATTTTTCATATTCTGTTTTTATTGAATGAAATTTTTCGTTTAGGTATACCAATTCCTTTTTTGTTTCTTCTTGGTTTTTCGTGATTTTTTTTATTTGTTCTTTTTTCTCTTCGGAGTTTTTTAATTTTATTTGGTCAATGTCTAATTCGTTTAGTTTAATTCTTAGCGTCGATAATTTTTCTTTAAGGTTGGTTGCTTTCGTGTTGTCTTCAAGTTTTGTTCGGAGATTTTCTTCGATTTCTTTTTTTGTTGAGTCTATTTTCGCGTTCGCGTTTATCGAGATGTTGTGCTTGTGGTCTTCTCCTACGTTTTGTTTGCAGATTGGACAGAATTTGAGCTGGATTATGTCGTCTTTTAGTTTTTCTTCTCGTTTGATTGTTGTTTCTAAAATCGCGTTTCTTTTTTCTTTTTCGAGAATTTCTTTTTCTGATTTTAATATTTGCCCTATTGTTGTTTCGATTTTATTTTTGGTTTCTGTCTTGAGTTTTTCGTTTTCCTCGACGGATTTTGAGTATTTTATTTCGTAGAAGAGGGATGTGATTGTCTGTTCTATCAGTTGGATTTCTTTTGAAGATTCGATTAGGATTTTTTCTCTTTGTTGTTTTTGGTTTTCGGTTGTTGATAAATCGGATTTTAGGATGTAGAATTTTCTTCTTTCTTGTTCAAGTTTGTCTAATTGTTCTTGAAGAATTTTGTTTTGTTCTTGTTGTTTTTTTATTTCTGGGGAGGATGTTCGAATTTTTGATATTTCAATATTTAATTTTTCTATTTTGTTTTTGATGTTTCCTATTTTTTCTTTTCCTTGGTTGGTTCGGTTGTTGAAGTTTTCGTATCTTACGCCAAGTCCTGCAAGGTTGGCTTTGATGTCGGAAATTTCTCGATGGAGAGCTTCTTGTTCGTTGCTCGTCGATGATTGGATTTGCTTGTTGATGATGAGAATTTTATCTTGGAGTTTGTTGATCTGATTGTTTTTTTCGTTGATCGTTTTTTTGAGTTTTTCTATTTCTACATCGTAGTCTGTGATTGTTTTGTCGATTATTGAGGTTTCTTTTTCTTTTTCTGTTTTTGTTTTTGAGAGTAGGGTTGCTTTGCATTTTTTTATTGTTGTTTCGAGTTTTTGGTAAGAGATTGCTTCTTGTCTTTCTTTGTCGAGGTTTTTTAAATAGGAGCTTCGTTCTTTTAGGACGGCTGAGACTTCTTTTAGTTTTTCTTCGGTTTTTTCGAGTTCCCTTAAAGATTTTTGTTTTCGGGTTTCGTAGATTGAAATGCCGGCGACTTCCTCGATTATTTTTCGTCGGTCTTCTGGTGTTGATTTTACGAGGGACTGGATTTCGCCCTGGAGGACGATGTTGAATCCGTTTGGGTCGACGCCGGCTTGTGCCATTAGCTCGAGGATTTCTTGGCGGGTTTTTGTTTCGTTATTTATTTTGTAAATTGATTGGCCGGTTTTTCGGACGATTCTTTTTATTGTGATTTCTTGTGTATCAACGCCGAATGTTTTGTCTGAGTTGTCGAAGACGAGTTCGACTATTGCTTCGGCTGAGCCCTTGTAAGTTTTGTTTCCTGAGAAGAGAAGGTTTGCGGCTTTTGTTGCGCGGATTGATTTTATTGAGAGTCGGCCGAGAACAAAACAAAGTGCGTCGGTGATATTTGATTTTCCAGAGCCGTTTGGTCCGACGATTACGTTCATTGCGTTTTCGAATGGGATTTCGGTTTTTCGTGCGAAGGATTTGAATCCGTGCATCACTATCTTTTTTATGTAGGTCATTTTCTAGTTAGTAGTAATTAGTTGGTAGTTGGTAGTAAAGTTGGTTTTTAAGGATTTATGCGGATTGGATAGTTTTTTAAATATATTTGTTGTGTAATTGTATGGAAAAATTGCATCCTGGTGCAAGATGGTTGTTTAGGATTGGAGGGTATGTTGGAGCGTTTGTTTTTATGATGTTTTTGGGTTGGGTTTTGTTTCCGGTTATTGGAGTTCTTGGTGCGTTGATATTTGGGGCTGAGGCGATTGTGGCGATTGTGTTTATTGGCTTTATTGTTTATGTTGTTTTGATAATTATTGTTGCTGAGGTTTATGCGAGGATGGCTTATGATAGATGGTTTTATGAGTTTACGTCGACGAACTTGAAGATAGAGAGGGGTATTATTTGGAAGAAATATTCTAATGTTCCTTATGAGCGGGTGCAGAATGTTGATATTCATCGAGGGATTATAGCGAGGATGTGTGGGTTTTCAACGGTTGCGATTCAGACGGCTGGATTTTCTTATAGTCCGAGGGGGCGAGGTGCTGGGGCGGAGGGTTCTTTGCCTGCTGTGTCGGTTGAGAAAGCGGAGAAGATTAGAGATTTTTTAATGGGGAAGATTTCGAAGAGTAGTGGTGGCGGGTTGTAGTTAGGGGAGCCAATATTAAGAATATGTAAATATTAATAAAGATGTTTTATTATTAAGATTGATGGAGGATTTTACAGGAGAGGGGAAATGTAAATATAGGAGGAGTTGGAGCAAATTTGTTCCTTTGGTCTTTTTTGTGTTGGTGACGCTGGGGGGTTCGATTCTTGTTTATCGGGATTGGAATAGAAGCTATGGAGGGAATATTAGAATAGTTTTTGTTGTTCTCCTTTGGTGAGTTTTTTGATTGTGTTCCAGGAGTGCCTTATGAGGTCTTTGTATTTTGGGTTGTTGAAGTTTTCTTTGACGAATTTTATTGTTTTTGGGTCGGCGGGGTAGCCGGAGCCGAAGTCGGTTTTATATGAGAGTTT